>JBILGQ010000103.1:0-4782 GCA_044350955.1 Candidatus Marinamargulisbacteria bacterium
AAAATATCAGGAAGGTGATACCTTGTTTTATAGTATTTATGTATTTGAAAAAGATGCAAATTCTGAATCGGGCTTTTATAAAGATAGCATTTTGCTTACAGATTCTTTTGATTTAGTAAAAAATAATCGTGATGTTGATGGAACATCGGCAGACGATGCAGTAGCCGATGGCTATGATATAAAATCATGGGTATTACGCTTATTTTAATCGCCCTTTCTATGGGGCTTTTATTAGCAGGTTTTGCACCGATTAATGCGTATTTACTTGGCTTTTTTGCCTTGGTTCCTTTGTTATTTTTGTTGGTTCCTTTGCAAAGAAGTAACGCTCAAAACAAAGTTAAAAAATCAGCTTTAATTGGGTTTTTGTTTGGATTTTTATATATGGCGCTTACCCATTTATGGTTATTTCAACTGCTTGAATTTTCGTCTTTACTGTCTATCTCTTTGCTGTTTATTGTGTATAGCTTGGCTTTAGCCTTGTTTTATGCCTCTGCGTCACTTGTATTTGTTTGTTTTACAAGATCGCTTTGGATGTTTCCTTTTATTTGGGTAGCATTTGAGTATTTACGTTCTATTGGGAAGTTTGGGAATCCTAATGGTGTTATTGGGTACAGCCAAGCGACTAATACCTGGTTGTTATCTTATGCATCTATTAGTAGTGTTGCTTTGGTATCTTTTGTTATTCTTTGTTTAAATTGTGTGATTTATTATGGTCTCGATTCGATTTTAAAACGTAGTTTTAACAAACGACTATTGGCGTTGAATGCTATTTTAGTTGTAATTATTTTTGTAATGCCGGTTTTTTTTCAGTGGCCAAAAGATTCTGTTCTTCATCGATTATCTGTGTCGCTAATTCAAGGAAATCACAAGCAATCTGATAAATTTAATCCCTCGGAAAGACAGTCTATAAAGCAGGATTATTTTCGATTGAGTTTGCAGGAAGTAGAGACTCATAAACCAGAGTTAATTATTTGGCCTGAAACATTTTGTGTAGGCTTAAACTTAGAATCGCGATTTTTTATTAAAGCATTAAATCAATTAGAAACGCCTGTGTTATTTGGATCGGCACGTTATGATGATAAGCGTTATTATAACTCAGCAGTTCTGTATAAAAATAATTCGATGGGTATTTATGATAAAAATCAATTAATGCCTTTTGGGGAATATTGGCCTTATAAGTCTCTTTTTAGATTTTTTGGCTTGTCTAATATTATCCCTGGGGCCGAATACTCGTTTGGGGCTCAGCCGCAACCACTTCAATTTAACAATCTTAGTATCGGATTGGGGATATGTTTAGAATCATTGTATGCCAAGCATTTTTTGATGCAACGCTTAAATGGGGCTGATTTATTTGTTGTTATGGCAAATGGCGCATGGTTTAAACAGTCAAGTATTAATGAAAGGCATTTGCATATGGGGCTTGTAAGGGCTGTCGAAAATGGGGTTCCCTTTATTCAATGTTCTAATATAGGCTTGTCTGCTTTTGTATCTGCTGAAGGCAAAATATTACACGTTTCAACATTGAAGCAGCAACAGGTATTGCATGAATCGCTTAGCTGGCAAACAATTAATACTCCTTATTTGATTGTTGGCCAGGGAATGGCATTGTTTTCTGTTGGTTTAATGCTGCTGCTTTGCTTGAAGGGTTTTGTTGGATATTTGTCTAAGAAGAAGTCGGGGCTATGAATAAAAAACCAGTAGTGTGCATTACTGGGTGTTCTTCAGGCTTTGGTTTAAGCATGGCTGTGTATTTGGCGTCGTCTTGTCAGGTAATAGCCACTATCAGAGATTTATCGAAAAGAGGCGACTTGGATAAAGCATTAAAAGAGACTGGGGCACAAGTTGATATTCAGCGCTGTGATGTAACGAACGCTGAATCTATACAGGCTTTGCAGGAATATATTGTTAGAGAGTATGGCGAATTGCAGTGTTTGATTAATAATGCTGGGCTGGCTTTGGCTGGTTTTTTTGAAGAATTGGATGATAACGATATTCGACAGCTTATGGAGACTAATTTTTTTGGATTATTGTCATTAACCCGAGTTTTTTTGCCATTATTAAGAGCTAGCAATAGGGCGCGTATTATTAATATTTCGTCTATAGCTGGGCTTACCGGCACGCCAACTTTATCAGTTTATAATGCTAGTAAATGGGCAGTTGAAGGTTTTTCAGAAGCTTTATATTTTGAATTAAAGCCTTATAATATTGATGTCGTGTGTATTGAGCCTGGCCCCTTTCAAACCAAAATATTTGATGAGAATTTAAAATTAAGCGCAAAGATTTTAGATACAGAGAGTATTTATTATGAGAAGTCTGTTAGGCTTTTACAGCGTGTGCAAAAGTCTATTCAAAAAGGGATGGATGATCCGATAGAAGTCGCGTACTTGGTAGAAAAAATTATATTTTCGAAAACAGTAAAATTTCGGTATTTAATCGGAAGTCAGGCAAAAATTAGAGCTTTTTTAAAAAAGTATTTACCTTTTTCTTGTTATCAATGGTTGGTATTTAGGGTGTTAAATAAATTGTGGGCTGCTAATCATGGCTCTGTCGCGAAATACCCAATCTGAGCAATTTTTGCCCAGCTTATTCTATTTCCATAGAACTTCGCCGTGCTAGAAATTGCCCATTTTGGGCATTTGGCGACGTCGCTGATTTTAATGCCTACTCATTTTGAGACAGTCTCAAAATTAACTTGCTTTAAAATAAATAGTCACTAGAGTACTTAAAGTTCCTAAAACTAGGACTTCTGTGCCAGGTTTAGCCGTATTTGCAACGTTTAAGAGGTTAGATTCTGTACAGATTGATAATTCTGTTGGGTCGACCTTAGTGATTGCAAATAATTCTGATACATCTGTAGTGGTGAAATCTGTAATGGGTGTCACGGTTGGATTTATTGTGTTAACGGCAGGAGTCATAGCTTGAACAGTAAAACCATTATAGTCGATATTTATAGTTAAACCTTCAGCTGTACACTGTATAGTATTATTTGGATTATATTGCATTATGAATGCATTTGCTTCGCCTAATGCTGAATTTGTATCTGAAAAGCTATAGCTATAACCTCCTGCAATTATATCTCCATTTGGTTTCTGTGTTAAAGTAGCAAAACTATCGGTCCTAGGTCCGCCAATTAAGTCGATTGAGCTAATTTCGCAAGTCTCAGTGAATTTTACAAATACTGCGTCAGTTGAATCTTCAACATAAGCTTTTCCTGAGGCTAAAAAATTACCAGGGGATGTCTGTATGACGCCAAGTAAGTATGAATTTTTTGATCCACTGATACTTTTCATACATTTAACGACGCCTTCTGGTGTTACAATAGTTATCATCATATTAGGTGTGGAATCACTTTCATCCCATTGACTTATTCCCGCTATCACATAATTACCATTGTCAGTTTCTTTAACAGAAAATCCTTGTAAAGAATAGGGATCGCTATTTATTCTTCCAGAGATTGTGAAGCTTTTTTTAAGCTCTAAGTTCGCATTTAATAGATGCACTAATATTCGGGTTTCTTTATCATAACTTGAGGTTGTTCCCACAGCTATAATATTCCCGGCTTTTGTTACGTGGGTTGAAAAGATAGTATCTATATTGTCAGCTCCTACTGCGATGCCCTTTGTTAACACACCCTCATTAGTTGTTTTTATATATAGAGCATCATTAAGTCCCTCTCCGGTTCCCCAGATATCTCCTGCTGCAACAATGTCGCCAGTGTTTAGTTGGACAATTGTAGCGGCAGAGTCATCGTCAGAACCACCGTATGATATGATTTTTTTAATACCACTCTCATCTGCAAAGCCAATTAATACATCTTGTTCACTAGTTGAATCAGTTTCGGCTTCTCCTGCGAATGCAAATCTATTATCAGATAATGTTATGACGGATTTTACAGTGTCATCTCCATCACCATCTATAACTTGAGTCATGCTAGTACCATCAGGATTTATCATAGTGATAAATGCAGCTTCTTTACTATTGCCAAAACTTTCAGTTTCCCCAACTAGGCAAGTTATTCCGTTATCGTTTGTTGTGAGGGATTCAATAAAATCATCCTCTGTTCCTCCAAAAATCGCTGAACTTGTTGTTCCTTCGTCTAATCGTCTTGCAACAGGAGAAGTGTCTTGAAATTTTGGGGTGACATTTTTTATCTGCATGCCTTCTTTTCCTGGCAAAGCAGTATTAAAAATCGGCTGCCCTTGAAATCTGTTTGTATTATTTTTTTTTAACTCAAATCGATTTGGAATATTGCTTGCCGAATTAAATTTACCAGTTGCACTTGCCAACATTGAAATTGCTGTAAATCCTCTTAACATAATTAACTCCCTTTATTTAATATTCTTATATTGTAACTGGATTTTCTAAATTCTTGCATCTTGTATAGTTAAGAAGCATTAACTGTCCATCCTAAAATTGATGCTAGTATCATTCCAGATGAAATATCAGCAAGAACCCCCTGATTTTAGGTGATACTTCCTAATGATTCAGATGTAAGTTGATTTGGTTGCGATGAGGACAAAGCGCTTGAATTAGTGGTAGATTGAGTTGAAGACATAGTACTTGAATCAATCGTTGGTTGTGTTGTCGTTGCAATTTCAATGTCAATGTCAATGTCATAATTAGTCGTTGATTGTGTTGAAGACACAGAGCTTGAATCAGTCGTTGGTTGTGTTGGCGTTGCAATTTCAATTCCACAGATTGCGTTGTCTGTATCTATAATATCAATTATTGGGATTGTATTAAGTAAATTTGTAATAGTGGGATATACACTTGTTACAGTAG
>JBILGQ010000104.1:0-4747 GCA_044350955.1 Candidatus Marinamargulisbacteria bacterium
TATTGAATTAGAAGTAACTATTAATGGGGACGTGTTAGAAATAGTTATACAAGATAGTGGTAAGGGTTTTGATATTGCTATTTTAGGAACGGAAGAACAAAAAACACGTTCGCGTGAAAAAATGGGTTTGGGCTTAGGATTAACTTTTATTAAAAGTTTAATGGATAGTACAGATTTTAAATCGGTTCAAGGAAAAGGTACTACCATTAAAATGTCAAAAAGAGCCCCTAAACTTATAGCCAATTAAATGGCATAATTTGTGCCACTGTGATTCGATTATTTATTACGTTTTTTCCGATTATATGCGCGTTTATTATTTTTTTTGATGTACTGCGTTATAAGTCGCTTAAGACAGCGCTTGCAGTAGCCATTCCTTGTGCGTTTTTTCCTCTTGGGCCCTTTTTGTATTTGCTGTTTCGATCACGATTTATTGTTCAAGTAGCTGCTAAGCAAAGTTTTTGTTCACGTTGTGGGTATTCGAGTTTGAAGTCTGTGTCTGAATGCCCGAAATGTCATAATCAATTAGTGTTATAACAGATGCGTGATTTTCCTCATGATGCCAGTGTTTATGTGCATGTACCTTTTTGCACAGTGCTTTGCCCCTTTTGCGATTTTTATAAGCGGCGCGCTGATGCAGACTCTGAACGTTTATTTTGTGATGCGCTTGTTGCTGAAATAGCAAACTATCGCGGTAAAACTCGTATTAAAGTGCCCACGCTTTTTTTTGGAGGAGGGACACCTTCCGTTTTATCAGAACAGTCTTTTTTACAGATTTTTAAGGCGCTTCATGATAGTTTTGATTTAAGTGATCTTAAAGAACTTTCTATAGAAGTAAACCCCGAAGATGTGACGCATGAATTTTGCCAGTTTTTAAAAAAACTTGCAGTAACACGGGTCAGTTTAGGGGTTCAGTCATTTTTTGATGACGATTGCAGTTTTTTGGGGAGGGCTCACACGGCTAAACAAGCACACGAAGCACTGGCTATATTAGGGGGCTATGAGTTTAATTTAAGTATTGATTTGATTTTTGGAATGCCAACTTTAACGAAACAGCGTTTGAATCAAAATTTAGACATAGCTTTTTCGTATCCAATTCATCATTTATCTACCTATTGTTTAACGATAGAGCCTCATACGGTGTTTCATAAAAAGGGCATTAAAACCTGTGGTTCAGAACAAGAACGTGAGCAGTACGAATTAATTCAGAAGCGTTGTTCAAAAAAAGGGTTTTTGCAATACGAAGTATCGTCATTTGCATTGCCGGGCTATCGCTGTGAACATAATATGCGTTACTGGCAGTACAACGATTATATTGGCTTGGGGCCTTCTGCGCATTCGTTGCTGGTTCCCTATCGATTCCAAAACAAAGCCGCGTTTAAAGGGTATATAGCAAATCCAACTCCCGATTATTTTGATTCAAACTTACAGCCATATAGCGTCGATACTTTGTTAGAGGAGCATATTTTGGCGGCTTTTCGATTAAGAGACGGTATTTATGTGCCAGAGTTTAATCGGCGGTATTCGATAGATTTTTTTAATCGTTATGCGACTGCTATACAAGTTTGTAAAGACAGGGCTTGGCTTAGGCAAGACGGAGATAGGTTAATAAGTACTCAAGAAGGGCTGATGTTTTTAGACGAGTTAATGATAGAGTTTTTGGGCTAAGATTATTTTTTATTTTAGAAAAATTAATTTTATTTGAAAAAAACTAAAGTCGTATCGTTGTCTAAGTATTGGTTAATTACTTTAATGCTTTTAACTTTTTCAGAAAAATAATTGACGATTTCTTGAGTATTAAAATAAACGAAAGGGTCCGTGTCTTTTTGTTTAGGTTTCGATTCTGATAAGAAATTTATAATGATTTGTTTATCGGCTAATTGGATTAGTTTCGAGAGTGTGTCGTAGACATGGTTCTGGTGATTATGTAATCTCAGATTAAACAAACCAGAGGCTATTACCGTATCGGGTTTATGATTGGCTAGAATATCGTTGATATCTAAACACATAAACGTTCCACTTGGATAGGCTTTTTGTGCGGCGCAAATCATTTGGGCACTAATATCTATGCCCTTGTAACTAACATGTAAGGGATCGTTTTTTTCTAATAAAAAATCATAAAAATCGCCGCATCCGCAACCGATGTCGACGATTGATTTACAGGAAGCTAAGAGTTCGTTGTAAATGACGTCGAATCGAATGCGTTGTGATTGTCTAGATTTCCACTGAAGCGCTTGCGTAGAAGCACCAAAATTTTTTACTCTGTTGTTAAAATAAGTGGCTAGAGCTTCGTAATTTTGAAAAGGACTGTGCTTAGGCACCGTGCTTGGCTAAATATTCAGCAATTTGTACGGTGTTTAATGCAGCTCCTTTTCGTAAGTTATCGGCAACTATCCAAATTTCGAGGCCGTTTTCGGTAGACAGGTCTTTTCTGATACGTCCAACAAGAACATCATTTTTACCCGAGCAATCTCTGGGAGTAGGGTAGCTTTTTTTTGACGGATCATCGATTACTGTTATTCCTGCAAAATTGCCAAGTAATTCTCGGGCTTTTTCAGGGCTTAAGGGCTTTTTAGTTTGAATGTTTACTGATTCACTATGGCCTATAAATACTGGCACTCTTACAGCTGTAGCCGTAATTTTAATGCTGTCGTCTTCCATAATTTTTTTGGTTTCGTTAATAATTTTCATTTCTTCTTTGGTGTAGCCGTTTTCTACGAAAACATCAATTTGAGGAATGACATTAAAGGGAATTGGATGAGAGAATTTTTGCGGGTCTTGATCGACGCCTTTTAATACACTTCTGCTATGGTTTTCTAGTTCTAACATGGCGTCTTTTCCGGCACCTGATACTGATTGGTAGGTAGAAATTACTAAACGCTCAATTCCTGCAGCATCAAATATAGGTTTTAAGGCCATGACTAACTGAGCTGTTGAACAATTTGGGTTTGCAATAATGCCATTGTGCTTTAAAGCAGCGTGGCCATTTACTTCTGGTACTACAAGAGGAACATCTGGATGCATTCTGAAAAAAGACGTGTTGTCTATGGCTACTGCGCCTGCTTGTTTTGCTATTGGTGCGAATTTTTCAGAGATAGCACTGCCTGCCGAAAACAAGGCAAAATCAACACCTTCAAACGATGTTTCGTTTAATACCTGAATTTTGGTGGCTTTACCATTGAACGATACAACTTGTCCTGCAGAGCGTTCGGATGCTAACAACGTTAAGGTGTGAATGGGGAATTGACGCTCTTCTAAAATGCTAATCATTTCTCTACCTACAACGCCAGTTGCGCCTACTATAGCTACATGAAATTTTTTGCTCATAATTTACTCCTGAGTTATTTTGCTTTAATGCTAACAGAGCGACTAAACTTTGTTAATATTTTTGGGTTTTAACGCATATTCCTACTAGAGAAATTATCGACCTCGGTATACACTATTCTTTATGTCAAACCAGGCTTTTTATCGCAAATATCGGTCTCAAAATTTTGATGAAGTAGTAGGCCAACAGCATATTATTCAAACATTATCGAATGCGATTACACATAATCGATTGTCGCATGCTTATATTTTTTCTGGCCCACGTGGGACAGGCAAAACGACAATGGCACGTATTTTAGCGAAGGCTGTAAATGTTTTTGAAAGTGAAGGCCAATTTCAAGTATTAAATAATGAACTGTGTACACGAATTAGTCATTTTACTTGTGCCGATGTGGTTGAAATTGACGCGGCATCGAATACCGGTGTCGATAATATTCGTGATTTAAATGATCGGGTTAATTTTAGCCCTATAGAATGCAGTTATAAATTTTATATTATTGATGAAGCTCATATGTTAAGTACCGGTGCTTTTAATGCTTTGCTTAAAACTTTAGAAGAGCCACCAAGTCATACGGTATTTATTTTAGCAACAACTGAAGCTCATAAAATTCCCGTGACTATACAGTCTCGTTGTCAACACTTGCGATTTCGCAATTTAAGTGATGCAGAAATTTTGGCTCATTTAAGATTTGTATGTAGAGAAGAGTCTATTCAAGTGAGCGAATCTGGCTTGTCTATGATTGCTCGTAATTCATCAGGCTGTATGCGTGACGCCTTGTCGTTGCTTAATCAACTGTATTCGTTTATGGGAAATACGATTCAAGATGCTCAGATTAGCCAAAGTTTGGGTTGTTGTGATGTACAGCAATTAAGCGATTATGTGGACTCTATTTTGAGTAAAGATTTAAAACGATTTTATACACAGCATCGTGAGTTGGTTCAGTCAGGATTGAATCCACTTCAATTATTAAGAGAAAGTATGAGTTTAGTCGAAAGTCTGTTGGCTAGTTTGGTGGGCTGTGATGAACTTATTCCTTATAACTTAGAACTGATTCGTTCGTTATCGCAGAAAAGTACGGTTCAACAAAGTTCAGAGTTGTTAACTGTGTTTGCGAAAGTAGAATCAGAGTTGCGTTGGTTTTCGAATCCCGCATTATTATTACAATTACGTCTTTTGCAATTTATGCAAGATGCTAACCGTAGCCCGGTAACAGCGACTTCTTCTTCTCATCTTGCTCTGTCATCATCTTCACAACAACAACAACAAAAACCGGTAGTGGTTCAGCCAACGAATCAGGTGTCAAATACAGCGTCTATGCCAAATAAAATAAGCACAGGATCAGAACCGTCACAAGCCACTGCTCCAGCTGTAATGAAAGCGCCACAGCAAGTACAGCCTGTTTCGAAGTCGCAAGTTCAACAAGAA
>JBILGQ010000105.1:0-4701 GCA_044350955.1 Candidatus Marinamargulisbacteria bacterium
TAGAAGATAAACGTATTAAATCGTTTATTAAAGAAAGTTCAGATTTTGAATTTATAGAAAAAAAAGTGATTAAACCAAGTAAAGAAGAACGAACTAAAAATTCACGTTCACGCTCAGCAAAATTACGTGTGTTTTACAGGCTTTAATGTATTACTTTTTCAGTTCAATAATACGCTGATTTTTAATTTTTTTAATACAAATATCCTGAATGTCATAACCTAAATTTTTTAATTTATCAGGCCATTCTACAAAGAAATAACAATTATCTTTTGAAAAATAATACTCTAAATCTAGCCTATCCACAGCTTGTTCATCATCAAGCCTGTATAAATCCATATGATAAACAGCCGGTTTTGAGTCATAATATTGCACTAGCGAAAAAGTAGGTGATGATACATCGTGATAACCCAGGGTTTTTAACAATGCCGACACAAGGGTAGTCTTTCCGGCTCCTAAATTACCAGTAATTCCATAAATTTGCCCCACAGATAAAGCGGCCAAAATCTCGCCCGATTTCTCGTGCAATTCTTCTAAAGAATTAATCGTCCATGTAGTCATGCGGATTATTATATAGGTCTTTTACAGATACATTCAAAGTTGGATGTATTAAGTTAGGAGCAATTTCCATTAGAGGTTCTAACACAAAATTTCTTTCATGAAATCGCGGATGCGGAATCACTAAATCTGATGTTTGAATGACTTGTGTTCCAAACACTAGAATATCAATATCTAAAGTTCGGGGTAAATAATCGCCTTTTGTAAGACGGCCATGCCTTTTTTCTATATCTTGTGTGAGTTCAAAAAAATCACGTACAGCCAATATTGTTTCTAAACAAATGACACAATTCAAATAATTTTCTTGCTGTTCTACTACACCCATCGGGCTTGTTTCAATAAGGGTTGATTGAATCAAATTTGAGTTAGCCGGATAAGACATTAGCTCGTCTATCGCATCACAAATATGCTGACGTCTATTCCCAATATTCGAGCCTAAAGATAAATAAACGCTAGTCATGACTTCAAAATGGCCTGTGTAATTTGCAAAGCTTTTTTAATCGATGCAACATCATGAACCCTAAAAATCGAAGCACCGTTCTGATACGCAAGCATATTAGAGGCAATACTACCTTCAAGTCTATTATGCACAGAATCTCCTGTAATTTTTTCGATAAACGATTTTCGCGATGTTCCAATAAGAATGGGATAACCATACCTTTTAAACTGATCCAGATACTTAAGTATTTGTAAATTATCAGACAAATTTTTATCAAACCCTATGCCTGGGTCTAAAATAATTTGAGTAATACTCTCTTGTAAACACCGTTTAATTTGCTGTTCAAAAAAAGAATGAATGTCTTGTAACACATCACTATAAACAGGATTTTTTTGACTATGCATAATCACACAGGGACAGTGATGTTTTTTAATAATTGCTAACATAGCATTATCAAGTGCAAGTCCTGAAACATCGTTTATTAAATCAGCCCCATTATTAAGAGCAAAATTGGCTACTTCGGCTTTAGTCGTATCAATCGAAAGCGGCACATCGAAATACTGCTTATAACTTTTTAAAACTAAATCTAAACGCTGTATTTCTTCATCACAAGAAATAGTAGCGGCCCCAGGACGAGTAGACTCTGCCCCAATATCAATAATATCAGCGCCACTTTTTATCAGTGTATCGATATGTTTTAAAGCCTGATCTTTATTATTGTAAATGCCCCCATCAGAAAATGAATCGGGCGTCAAATTTACAATGCCCATCAAACGAGGCACATCTAAGATTAGCGTTTTATGTATAAAGACTAGATCATTCATGCGTTAATTATCTCAATATTTATTTTAACTTGGTACCGGGAACAGGACTTGAACCTGCACAGGGTTTCCCCCACTAACACCTCAAGCTAGCGTGACTACCATTCCACCATCCCGGCATCCGAGTTCATTAGTATACAAACAAAGTATCTAAACAAGCAATAAAAGAGCTTTTTAAGAACAAATAATTTTATTCTTCGGTATACAGGCAAGTCTTTGTTATACTTTTTTAATGACTAAACTAACTTTAAGCCCCATTACATTTGGCACATCCGGATTCAGAGGAATTCGTAATGAATGTTTTTTAACTGCCCATGTCATAGCAATAGCCCACGCTGTCGCCGATTATTTAGAAAAAAATAGTTTAAATAAAGAGTTATGTATTGCCGCAGACCCAAGAGTTGGCCACAGCTTTAATTTAGAAGCAGGCTCATTTACAGAAGCTCTCTGCAGCACTTTACTTGATAGAGAAATCACCCTACATTTTTTTGAAAAACCCACCCCAACTCCTTTAGTATCATGGTATATAGAACGCATGAATTTATCGGGAGGCTTAATATTAACAGCATCCCACAACCCACCTGACTATAATGGCATTAAATTTAATCCAAGCAATGGCGCCCCAGCTCCTAAAGACGTTACCGATTTTTTAGAAACACGATCAAACTACCACTTAACAAACCCAAATAAAATCACTCATTCAAACAAAGCCAGTATAAAAAAAATCAACCAAGACAAAGCTTTTTCAGAGCAATTAATAGCCCTATGCAAACCCTATTTTTCGACAGTTAATTTAAACAAGATACGCATGGGCATAGACACAAAACACGGAACAGCAGCTGATATTTGGTCTATTTTGCTACAGTCATTACATTGCAAAGAATTTGAAATACTACATGCTGAACCACGCTCAGATTTTGGCTTATTAGAAACAAACCCAGTAAACGTAAGCCATTTAGATTTTTCAAAATTAAACACAAGCAAAAATTACAATCTATACACGGCAAATGACCCAGATGCTGATAGACACATGATTTTAGACGAACAGTTACAGCCAATAAGTCCTGAGGAAACCACGCTAATCATTGCCACTTATTTATTACAAAGATCCATTCAAATAAACAGTATAAATAGTACACTTGCATCTTCTAGAATTTTACAATTATTTTGTAACAAACATAAAATCCCTTACCATGAAACAGCAGTAGGTTTTAAATACTTTGCCCCCTATTTATGCGAAGCCCGACTGAAAGGCACTTTAGCCCTAGCCGTAGAATCATCGGGCGGTTTTTCGATGTCAACACACACCTTAGAAAAGTGCGGGTTTTTACCAGGACTATTTTTAGCCTTAATATGTCAAGAAACACAGCGTTCTTTGTCGGAATTAAAAAACCACTGTTTACAAAACTTAGACAAATCAATCTTTTATGAAGACTCATGCTTATTTCAAGCAAACAAAAAATCACAAATTCAAAATTATTTTCAAGAATTAACTCAAGACAATATAGAAAAGCATTTTAAGCGCTCTATTCAGACTATAAACCGAACAGATGGTTTAAAGATTGTTTTTAAAAATAACGATTGGATATTAATTCGATTCTCTGGCACTGAACCAGTAGCAAGATTATATTGCGAAAGTGATAATAATTTAACAAATCTAGCTCTTATAGATTTGGCTAAGGAATTGTTTAAACATCATCAAATTTGATGACTTTAGACCCTTTTTGTATTCTGTAATATACTTTTCCTGATTCATCAGGCTTTTTCTTTTCAGTTGGCGAATAATTTTCAGGATCGATAATTTTTATCACTTCACCATTTGACAGTTTTTCGTTTGCTATCTCTACAGTTTGAGTAATTTGTTTATCTAAAACACTTAATAATGAATTTTCGCGTATAATACTGGTAGAATGTGTATCGCTTTCGGAATATTTCACATCATCAATATCTAGGCTATCATAATTTACTGGTTGGTCAAATTTTTTAAATAAATCAGTCTCATTTTCACTAATATCAATTGAATGTATCTGTTTATAATCATCAAATAAAAGTTGATCAAATGGATCTTGAATAGACTCTTCATTCATAGTAATTAATGTTTTAGGTTCTTCGTAGTAAGAATTCTTGAAAGTTTCAAGCTCTTCTACTGTTTCTACCTCCACCTTTTCAGGAGTTACCTTTTTTACTTCAAATTGCTGTAAATCATCAATTTTTGGCATATATTTTTTCATAATTTCTGGAACTTCTGTGTACGACTCTTTTTTTATAACCTTATTTACAACGTTCACTTTACTTTCAGAGTTTTTATGAAGTACAGGCCCTAATACGTCATCTTCTTTTTCAACTGTACTGCTTTCACCAAAGTCTACCCTAGGAAAAGCCTGTATTTTAAGTTTTTTATACTTTTTATATTTTTCCTTTTTGAATAACTCTGTAAATATTGAAAATAAACCCATTTCATCTCCGATTTCTATAACGATTTTAGTAGTATGCCATAAATAAAAAAAAATTTACACGCCTTTCATTCTCTTAACTTTGCGCTTGATCTGCGCTATCCTTAACCTGAACGTAAAAGTGAGCAGATAAATATGACAAAAAAAACAGTATGCTTAGGTATGTCAGGCGGAGTAGATTCTTCGGTATCGGCAGCCTTATTAAAAGAACAAGGGTATAACGTTATTGGTATAACAATGCAGTTATTACCAAAAGAAAGCGAGAAAAAAAGCGCCTGTTGTAATTTATCGTCTATCAGTGATGCTAAACGTGTTGCAACCATGCTTGATATTCCCCACTACACCATTAATATTCGTGATCATTTTAAAGAACACGTTATTGATTACTTTATTAACGAATATCTAGTGGGTAGAACCCCAAACCCCTGCGTAG
>JBILGQ010000106.1:0-4687 GCA_044350955.1 Candidatus Marinamargulisbacteria bacterium
TTGATTTTACGCAAAAATTTCATTTATTTCCGTCAAAAGTAAGGCAGTTAGCGATTCCCTTAATGGCGTGTACTGATTTTGTAGAAATATATGATTATTTATTAAAGTATTTAAAAGATAATTCAAGTTCTGAAGAAGCCGTTGTTATTATATATTCTTTAAGTGTGTCACATTATTATGGTCTTTTACCTTTGTTGCTAGGTCAGTTACTTTCTGAGAATAAAATTTATGTCAGAAATATAAAAAATATTTTGCTAAAAATGGGATTGAAAATAATAGCACCCCAATTACTATTATTTCCTCAAATTCCACATGAAGCTGTTTTTAGAGAGTTGTTTGGAGATGAGAAAATTGAGGCTATAAAAAAGAGTCGTTAATGCAAGTTTTAAAGGTGTTTTTTCGTTGTGCTTTTGAGGGGTGTTTAAATTAAATGGCTATTCTTACAGACTTATCTCAGTCATTGTTAGCAGCGCTAACTAAAAAAACATCTCAATCAGTAGATGATTTAGGTGTTTTGCAACAAAAACAGGTTCTTGATAATCAATATAGTGATATTTCAACATTACTAGATTCTTATAGTAGCAGTGGTTTTTTTTCGAATTCACGAGAAACTCAATTAAAATTAATTAATTTCGGGGAGTATTTTTTTTCAACTGATCTGTCAGTTCCTGGGCTTGCAAAGCAAAATGAAAAAAATCTTCAGTTATTAAAAGACTTTTTAAACGGAAGCAAAGGGGGCTTAAATGAATCAGAAAAAAGTGTACTAAAAGACTTTTTTACTTTTACACTTACACAATCAAGAACTACATTACTACAACTAAACAGCAGTGAAAAAGACTGCATTAATCGATGCTTAGACTGTTTATGTCAAAACGATGTTTCTATCGATGACAAATTAGTAGGGTATAAACGCGAGTTAAATAATCAGCTAGGAATTACCAATCAAGAATTATATTACCGTGATCAAGCCTACTTGTTTAATTATGAGTCGCAAACTGTAGATGATTTTGTAAAATTATTGAACGAAAAAGCGGTGATTACATCTTTTGATTCTGAATTAGACGTTATAAAAAATGTGATGGAATATTTGCAAAGTAATTTTACCTATCAAGCAGAAAATACGAACAAGGATAACTGGCAATCTTTTGAAGAAACATTAAAATTAGGCAAGGGTGACTGCGAAGACTTGAGTATTTTGGTTAGTAATACACTTTCAAATATTTTTCATACTCAATTTGGTTACTCTAAACAAGAAGTAGCGGCCATGATTTCCTTGACAGCTGGGAATTTAAAGACCCCTCAAAATAATAGCATTGGTCATGCTATGGTCAAAATAAATTTAAAACAAGATGATGAATCAACAAAAACTTTTTATTTAGATGCCACCTCAAAAGTGGGGGTTATTCCACAAAATGTTATACGTTTTGATGAGTTGTTTTCTATGAATAATATAAACTTTAATAAGTTTGGTGTTATTCGTAATGAGTTTAAAACTCAAGCAGCATTAAGTAATTTATTTTTAAATAACCCTTTGGCCTATGGTATTGATCCAAACGATCCGTATTACGCTGAATTACTTTCGAAAACAGGGATGTCAGATTCTGAAAACTTAGAGCTTTATGAAGCCAATAAAGATACGATTGTATGGCAATTAAATCAGTTATTGATCAATGTCACGAATAAAGTGAATAATGAAGATTTAATAATGCCTAAGCAGTATGAAGCATCTTTATACCGTGTATTAGACGAAGAAGAGCTAAGAGATATTTTGATTCATTTGCAAGGTAACGAAAATACAGGTTTGTCTATTGATGACTCTGGTAATCTGGTAGTTGATGAAGATAATATAGCTTCAACGGCAGCCATTATTCTTAATGTATTAGCAGCTTTTGATGATTATAAATCTGATTCCTATGATGAATTATCAAGCGATATATCAAGCTTGTTCATAAGTGTGGAGCTGGATGGGGAAGACGTTTATCCAAATACTATCATAGATTCGGATGCCGATAATTTAGAAATAAATCGTAATAATTTGATAGCTTTATTTGAAGACGAAGAAGGGGGCTTAAATGAGGAATTTGAAAGGCATGAAGAAATTTATAACGCTCTTATAAATCACGAATATATTAGTGCAGATCGTATTTTAGAGTTTAAGAATGGTTCAGAGTCGCAGAAAGAGGCATTTTTGGCTCTAGCGGGCTACACTATTGCCTATGCTTCTTTATTAAGAGCTCCCAGTGCAGCTATTGGTGGGAGTGGTGTTTTAACTAAATCAGCGTTAGCAAATAAATTAGGATTAAGTTATACAGTTGGAGATACCGATTCATCAAACAAAGTTAATATTATATGGCAAAAATTAATCGATAATGGCGTTATAGCACAAGCATCTGGTTCGCAATCATGGGCGAATTTGTCTGATGAAATGTTAGCTCAACTAAAGGCTCAAACGGGGGTGGATTATCAAGAATTTGCCGTTATTCAAACTTACAGTGGCGATGATTATCAAACAGCCGAGGCTTCGGATTTGATATCGACTTATGCACCAGATTTAGCAGTAACGTCTGGTGAAGTGCAAAAAGGGTTAAATTTAAATTATGTCGTAGATTCCGATTATTGGGATTCACCTTATATGGATGAAAATTTATTTGATGTGAATTGGTCAGACATTACGTCTAACGAATCGCAAGCAAATTTATTGCGTAGTTTATTCATTTACGATGATATGACTGCTGACGAGTTTTTAATTCACGGTAATTTTTCTACATCTGCGTATGATTTTACAAACGCTAATTTTGACTCTTTATATGGTTTAGGTATTGCCTCGCAGACTACATTTTGGAGTAATCAAACTAGTGGTTTATCGGCGGTAACTGAATCTTTTACAGCACCTACTTATACAATAGAAAATACGGCAGCTGATCAAGAGGCCGATTCCGCAAAAATTGCCGGAGCTTTATCGGCATTAGCAGGCGATGAGGATGTTATTTTAGCTATAGAAACTGCATTATTGATCTATGAACAATTAAGGGAATATCAGGAAAAAATAAATAATTCAATAGGCAGTCAGCGTGAATATTGGCAAGAGAAATACGATGAAGCTTACGCGAGTATGCCAAAACTATATAAATTTATTGATTCTGATATGGTTATTAAGGGCGTTGATTCTGATGGCGATGGTGAGGCGGATAGGTATTATTCGGTTATCGAGCAAGCGTATTACAATCGTGACGGGGAACTTGAGACCAAACGTTACAACACATCTTATAATTTTTTTGAGGTTCATGTGCACGATATTTCTGGTATTAGCCCTGATGATGTGCCTGGTATAGATACGGGGGATGCAGATTTTTCAACGATAGATCATAGCGACTATATAGCACAGGCTATAGTGATGAATTCAAAAGCTATATTTAGTTGGGCTTATGAGATTCGGTCTTCATTAAATACGTTTCAACTGCTGTTTCAAGTTGTAAATGAAGCGTCTGAGTTATATTTAACACATTTAAGAGAAATGCACGACCAAGAATTAGATCAAGAAACCAAAAGGGAAGTTGAAAGAAATCGCCGTCAAAACGATAAAATGAGCACTAAATTAAATAAGATATTAAATACTTTGCAAAATGATGTAAATTCGGGTGTTGATCAAGTAACAGGCTTGATTTCTGATTTTGTTTCATCTGCAAATCAAGCTCAATTTGAAAAAAAAGAAAATGACATTGAAGGTTGGGGGCGTGAAGTCATAACGGAGGATGATGTAGCCGGATTTATAGGGAGTATGTTTTTTGGGGGTGTAACGGATGTTATTGATTCGTTTACTGGCGGATTTTCGTATTATCGAGCAAGTATGAAATATGAGTTAGCCAAGTTTCAAACTATGATTACTGCAGCCAATGCTATGCATTCTACCCATTTATTTACACAAACTTTATTTGGTGAAGAAATTCAAAATAAAATTACGGGTGAAACGAAGCAAATGGGCGGAATAAACCTGTGGGCTAGACCTGAAGAGGGTTTATCAACGGGATTAACAAACTTCACAACAGATTTTGGCTATAAAATAGTTGAGTTTTTAGCGGGGAACACAGCATCGGATCCAAGCAGAGAGGAAATATCTAAAAACTTTATAAAAACTTATATGGGTAATATTAGTCAGACAGAAAATTTTACTAATGGAACGGTTTTTGAAAATGATGCTGCCTGGGAAAGTTACATAAAAGAAACGTCTGAAGGAAATACTATTAGCGATTATACAGCTGATGCTATTTCAACTGATAGTAGTTCAGAAATTGGCGGTATTTATAATACATTAGTCCCAGGTGAAAGTTACGCACAAACAGATATTAATACGATTCTAAAAGATAATGTTAGTGCTAGTTATACTTATAACGAAGATGATTTGGCCACAGGCTCTTTAATTCATAGAGATCTAGGTGGAAATACAGCATGGCAAGGAGAGTTAGGGGCCTATACTTTTGAAGATCCTGAGTTAGAAGATTCAGAGGATAACTCTTTTGATGAGATTTTTTCGGTTCTAGGTTTTTCGGCAATTATAGATACTATAAGTCGCTCAATTGAAACAGAGTTGGGTGATGATGCTGTTGATATGCTTTCGTTTTCTGACGCTCCTGTTTATTTAGATTATGATTACGAAAAACAAGCAGCTTTTAGGTATCGCTTATATCGC
>JBILGQ010000107.1:0-4660 GCA_044350955.1 Candidatus Marinamargulisbacteria bacterium
CTTAAAAAAAAAAGAGCGGTTTTTTTAGATCGTGACGGCGTTATTAACGTTGAGAAAAGTTTTATCATTAAGCCAGAAGAACTGCAGGTGTTTTCTTATGTTCCAAAAGCGATCAAACGATTAAATGATGCCGGGTTTTTTTGTATCGTTGTTACGAATCAATCCGCCATTGCCAGAGGGCTTTTAACAGAGCGGGGTTTGCATGAGATACACGATTATTTAAGAGTAGAGTTGAGTAAAGAAAGGGCTTGCTTAGATGCGATTTATTATTGCCCGCATCACCCCGATAAAACGTTAAAAAACGGAAATAGTCAGTATTTAATCGAGTGTGATTGTAGAAAGCCTAAGTCAGGACTTATCGATCAGGCTTGTAGGGATTTTGAGATTGATTTAGAAAAGTCGTTTTTAATTGGCGATTCTGAACGTGATTTAATTGCAGCGAAAAATAGAGGGGTGTTTGCTATAGCTGTGACTAGCGGCTTACAGGCTATGAATGGCTATAGGGATGCAGATAGGATTTGTAATAATTTAAAAGAGGCAGTTGAATACATTCTTGAAAGCATGATATTCTGAATTATGTCGTTTTTTTTTACGTTATAATTCTGGAAAGGGGATTTTATGAAAATTATTAATTTAGATATTGCATTAACTGTAGCTGTTGCTGCGGTTTTATTGGTTGTCGGAGCATTTATTAGGAAGCGTATTTCAATTTTAGAACGCTTTTTTATTCCGGCTCCTGTTATTGGTGGGTTGCTTTTTTCTATTCTTGCCTTAATCGGGTATCAATATAATTGGTTTGAGTTTGCTTTTTATGCAGAAATACGTCATTTTCTTTTATTAGTATTTTTTACTACTATTGGTTTTATGGCTAGTTTTGATTTGTTAAAAAAAGGTGGCGTTGGTGTTGCTTTATTTTTGGTCGCTGCTGTGGTATTGGTTGTCATTCAAAATACTGTTGGAACTGGGTTAGCACTGTTGTTGGGGGTGCATCCTTTTATCGGGTTAGCGGCAGGATCGGTGGCCTTAACCGGTGGACACGGAACATCAGCTGCTTTTGGTCCTGTTTTAGAGCAGGCTGGGGCATTCGGAGCATTACCGGCTGCAATGGCGGCTTCAACCTGGGGCTTGGTGTTTGGATCTTTAATCGGTGGGCCTGTTGGATTGCGTCTTTTAAAGAAATATAAGCTTACGGGAAAAACAGATATATCGTTTGAGCCGACTGATTTAAAAACAGCGCCTGAGATGGAAAGAACCGATGATAATACGGCTATGTATTCTACTGTTTTGATTATGATTTCAATTGGTATTGGAACGCTTATGGTTCAGTATTTGAAGGGATTTGGAATTACTTTACCTGCTTATATCGGCCCAATGTTGGTTGCAGCAATTATTCGGAATGTGATTGATTATAAAAAGTTTGTGCTGCCTGCTAAGGAGTTTGATGTGATTGGCAACGTGTCGCTGTCGTTTTTTCTTGTCATGTCATTGATGTCTATGAAGTTGTGGGAGTTGGCTGAAGTAGCGGGGCCTTTGGTTGTTATTTTGATTGTACAAACGATAATTATGTTATTTTATGCTTATTTTGTTACCTATCGTATTATGGGTAAAGATTACGATGCTGCTGTTTTAGCAGTGGGGCATTGTGGTTTTGGTTTAGGTGCTACTCCGAATGCTATGGCTAATATGGAAGCTTTCGCAGCAAAAAATGGGCCGTCGGTGAAAGCATTTTTTGTTTTACCGTTGGTAGGATCTTTGTTTATTGACTTTATTAATGCGGCAGTGATTACTACTTTTATCTCGTTTTTTCAGTAATTTTGCTTGATTTAGTTTAGTATTTGCTGTGAAAATTTATTCTGTACTAAAATTATTTCGATTAGATCAGTGGATAAAAAATTTATTTTTGTTTGCCCCTTTATTTTTTTCATTTTATTTTGATGTTAATCTCTTCAAAACTTTAGTTTTAGGGGCGTTTATTTTTAGTGTAGCGGCAAGTTCTGTCTATATATTAAACGATTATCATGATGTAGAAGAAGATAAATTGCACCCACAAAAATGCACTAGGCCCATTGCTAGTGGAGAGGTACCTAAGAAACAGGCTGTTTTGCTTATGTTCTTACTTAGTTTTACGGCTATGATGGGGGCTTGGTTTTTATCGTTTAATTTTTTTCTTATTTTGTTTGTGTATCTGCTTATAAATTGTGCTTATACATTTAAATTTAAGCATATTGCTGTATTGGATATTAGTGTCATTGCTTTTGGCTTTGTTTTACGAATATTTGCAGGAGCATCGCTTATAAATGTTAGTCCGTCGAATTGGATTGTGTTGGTTACTTTTGTATTGGCGCTTTTTTTGGCATTGGCTAAAAGACGAGACGATTGTTTGTTGGCGCTTGATGGCAAAAAGACCCGGAAAAATATTGCTGGGTATAATTTAGAGATGCTAAATTCGGCACTGTCGTTAATGGCAGCTGTTACTATTTTGGCGTATATCATGTATACCGTATCACCTGAAGTTATTAGTAGGTTAGGGACAGGTAATATTTATTTGACTTCTTTTTTTGTTATTATTGGTGTTTTGAGATATATGCAATTAACGTTTGTGTATCAAAATAGCGGCAGCCCTACAAAATTGGTTTTAAAAGATAAATTTTTGCAGATAATTTTACTTGCATGGCTTTATAGTTTTTATGTGATTATTAAGGTTTTTTGATGAATTTATCTAGTTGGGGTATGTACCCTAAGATACACAATAAAGTACTGTCTTTGACTGATGAAGTAGGACTTAGAGATGATATTAAATATGTAAAGAGTGTTATACCCTACGGAAATGGCCGAAGTTATGGTGATAGTGCTTTATCTGAAGCACTTATTTATTGTAAGCCTTATAATTATTTTTTAGGATTTAATGAAGAAAGCGGGATGCTTCATTGTCAAAGTGGGGTGATGCTTAGTGATATTATAGATGTTTTTGCCTCTCGGGGATGGTTTCTTAAAGTGACTCCTGGTACAAAATTGATTACGGTAGGTGGGGCCATTGCTAGCGATGTACACGGAAAAAATCATCATGCTGAAGGGTGTTTTAGTGAGTGTGTGAGTGAGATAAAAGTGATGTTGCCTAATGGGACTATTGAAGTATCTAAAAAGGGAGATGAACTTTTTAGGGCGATATGCGGGGGAATGGGGCTTACAGGGGTGATTCTTGAAGCTAAAATTACTCTTAAAAAAATAAATTCGATTTATATTAATCAAACGACTATAAAAACAAAAAATCTAAAAGAGATGTTCGACGCTTTTGAGCGCTATTCTTATGTGCCTTATTCGGTAGCCTGGATCGATTGTATGGCAAAAAAAGAACAAATAGGAAAAGGGCTTCTTATGTTGGGCGATTTTGCCGATGACCGCGATTTTAGGTTTAAAGAGAAAAAAAAGCTTAATATTCCTTTTAATTTCCCGCGATATGCCTTAAATAAATTCACTGTTAAAGTGTTTAATTGGCTTTATTATAATAAAGCGGCAAATGGCGAGAAAAAACAAAAAGTAGAGTTTGAGTCGTTTTTTTATCCTCTAGATAATATCCAGAATTGGAATCGTATTTACGGTAAGTCTGGCTTTACACAGTATCAGTTTATTTTGCCAAAAGAAGTGAGTTATGATGGGCTTTATGAGATTTTGAGAGTAATTTCTGACAGTGGAAAAGGGTCGTTTTTGGCGGTGCTTAAATTGTACGGAAAAGCGAATGAAAATTTTTTGTCATTTCCGATGGAAGGTTATAGCTTGGCGCTTGATTTTAAACTTGATAAAGGCCTTTTCTCGTTTTTAGATCAATTAGATGAAATTGTTGTGAAGTTCGGGGGGAGAATTTATTTAAGTAAAGACGTGAGGGTTAATAAAGAGACATTTGAAAAGGGGTATCCGATGATAGAAAAATTTAGACAGTTTAGACAACAAAGTGGGGCTGATAAAAAATTTGTTTCTCTTCAAAGTAAACGGGTAGGGATATAAATGAACTATGTATTAATTATTGGAGCAAAAAGTGACATCGCTAAAGAGTTGGCAAAAATATATGCTAAACACGGCTATCATTTGTATTTAGCGGGCAGGCATATACAGGAGTTAGAGGCCTTTTCTTGTGATCTTAAGATTAGGCATTCTGTTGACGTGCGATTATTAAATTATGATGTGACTGATTTTAATACTCATAAAAATTTTTATGAGAATTTAGAGATTAAACCTAAGGGTGTTATTGTTGTTTCTGGGTATATGACAGAGCAAAAAATTTGTGAGACAGATTGGGATAAAACCTTAAATACGATACAGGTAAACTACACAGGCCTTGTGAGTATTTTGAATATTATCGCCAATGATTTTGAACAGCGAAAAAATGGGTTTATTGTTGGTATAAGCTCTGTTGCGGGCGATAGAGGGCGAAAAGCAAATTATGTATACGGATCATCAAAAGCGGCATTTACAGCGTATTTAAGTGGGCTTAGAAACCGATTATATAATAGTTCTGTTCAGGTACTGACGGTTAAGCCGGGTTTTGTGGCTACAAAAATGACAGCCGGGCTTGATTTGCCTCTAAAATTGACTGCGAAACCTGGCGAAGTAGCACGAGATATCTTTATAGCCCAACAAAAGAAACAAGACGTACTTTATACGA
>JBILGQ010000108.1:0-4632 GCA_044350955.1 Candidatus Marinamargulisbacteria bacterium
TTTTTAATACATTAAATAGTTGGGGTAATTCGTCGATAGAGTATTTTCGTAAAAATTTACCACCTTTGATGTAGCGGGTCTCGCTATTATCAGCCCATGTTGGTCCGCTTTTTTCTTCAGCATTTACCGGCATCGTTCTGAATTTGATTATTTCAAAAGTCTTGTTATATAGGCCAACACGCGTTTGCCTAAAAAGAATGGGGCCTTTACTGGTAAGGCGTATCCATATTGCTGTAAAAACAAGCAGTGGGCTTAGAGTTATTAATAATAGTAACGATGATATAATATCAAAAAAACGTTTAATAAAGCTGTCTTGGGCAGAAAACTGTAGGGGTTTGTACGATAAAAGTGGCATTCCTGCGATATCTTGATACGTTGCTACTCCTGATAATGCATTGGATAAAGGATGATGAATAAAAAATTCGATAAAATGTTCTTCACAAAAAATAATCAATCGCGATAATTCCTGTTCAGTTAATTCATCTTTTTCTACAAATATGGCTTCAATTTCGTCGCTTAATACTCTGGTAAATAATGCGTCAAAATCACCTAAATAACGGTAGTGTTTTTGCAAAGTAAAGGGAATGTCTGTGGCAGTATTATTTGAAAAATTGCCTAAATATCTGAAATCAAATTCACTATTCATGCATATTCTTTCGCTAAGAGTTAAGGCATTTTGAGAAGAACCAACAACAATACATTGCTTTTTACTTTTATTGAGTTGTAAATAAGAATTAAGTAAATAACGAGTAAAACTAAACCAAATAATTCCCGTAATCCATCCATATAAAATAACAAAACGTGAATGTGGAATAATAGGGACGAAAAAAGATATCGTCGTTAATAAAATAATAGCGGCACTTACCGACTTAAATATTTTAATAAACTCATCGACCTCAGCCATAACCCCTTTATAAGATGTATACAAACCAGAGCTATATAAGGAAATCACCCAAATAAGGGTAATGACAGCGATGTTTTCTAAATAATTCTCAACTTGCGCATGCTGATAAATGGCCCCATAACTTAGTTTGAACACATGTTGCAAGGTCCAGCCAATTTTGAATTTTAACGAGTATGCCACGACGACAATGAAAGGGATACTGATTAAATCGACTAAGAATTTTATAAATGTATTTTTATGGCGTAACATTACTCGGCTTTTAATGATCTAGTCATGAGTTTAGTAATAGCCTCAGACGCAGAACACTGTTTATTAATCACTTGGTAAAGAGTAGAGAATATAGGCATGTCGATACCCTCGGATTGGGCTATTTTATAAACGATATTAATAGTATGAATGCCTTCAGCAACAGAAGAACCTAAGGTTGAATTTTGGCCTTTGGCTAACGCATAACCTGCTGAAAAATTACGGCTTTTGGGTGAACTGCAGGTTGCAATTAAATCTCCCAAGCCAGATAAACCATAAAAGGTGTGTTCTTTTGCCCCGAAGTATTTTCCGAAGCGAATCATCTCTTGTAATCCACGGGTGATAAGGGCCGATCGGGAATTAATGCCTAACTCAAGGGCTTCAAGAGCACCCGCAGCAATAGCAATGCCATTTTTAAGAATGCCGCCTAATAGAACCCCTTTATAATCATCGCAGGTATAAATTCTGAAATGAGAGTTTGTGAGTAAGCCCTGAAAAAATAAGCCAGTATTACTATTGTTTGCTGCAACAACAGACGCAGTGGCTTGGCCTTGAGCTACTTCAAGAGCTAAATTTGGTCCCGATAAAGTAGCGAGTTTTATGCCTGGGAAGAGCCTGGTAAAATAATCACTTAAAAAAAGCGTGTCTTCAGATAAAATGCCTTTAGTAAGAGATATTACTGGGATAGTAGGGTCATAAAATTCTCTCCATTTTTCGCAAGTTGTTTTAACATAGATTGAGGGGATGCAAAATAGTATGGCTTCTGTTTTATTTAAACAATCGCTTAAGGAGCTGCTGGCAATTAAATTTTGTGACAATGAAATTCCCGGCAAAAGCGAGCGTGTGTGTGTGTGATTTATTTCATCAGCAATGCCTTCTCTATGGCAAAAAATATAGCTGTGATAGCCTTTATTCGCCAATAAATTGGCAATAGTGGTGGCCCAAGCGCCACATCCTAAAATTGTAACTTTAATCATGGTAATTCATTCTTAGTTTAACACAGCCGTTTAAACTCGGCACTAAATTCTGTTTTCTTCGCCTTTGATCAAACGGCTAATATTGCTGCGATGTCTAATTATAATAAAAGCAGCGATAACAGCCAGCCCGTACACATAGGCTGAGGGATAAGAAAATATATAAAATAAAATAGGGGCAAGTACGGAACAAAAAATAGAGGTAGGGGCTACATAACGGGTTTTGTAGATTAATAAAAATGCAAGTATGGCAATAAAGGCGAATATGCTAGGGCTTAAAGCACATAAAACACCTAAACCGGTTGCAACACCTTTGCCTCCTTTAAAGCTAACAAAACACGATAAAGAGTGACCTGCGATGCAAATAAATCCAATTAAAATATGAACCCAGGGGTTTGAAAAAGTATGCATTGATAAATAAACTGGCACGCCGCCCTTAAGAGCATCTAATAAAAATACGGGTATGGCATATTTTATGCCTAAGGCGCGATAAACATTAGTAGCACCAATATTTCCTGAACCTACCTGTCTTAAGTCAACGCCTTTTACTCGAGAGACAAGTAAAGCAAAAGGAACAGCTGATATAAAATAAGCGCTAATAATGAATAAACTAAGTGTGAGCCACATTGTTATAGGTTTTATCAAACACATGCTCGGCAAAATACGAACTTCGAATAAGAGGTCCAGAAAACACATAACTAAACCCACAATCTAGACCAGCCAATTCAAGTTCTTTAAACTCATCAGGATGGTAATACTTGGCTACATCTAAGTTGTTTTTATCAGGTTTTAAATATTGCCCAATCGTTAAAATATCAACATTAGATTTTTTGATTATTTTTATAGTCGAAAGTAGTTCTTCAGTAGTTTCACCCAAACCAACCATCAATCCTGATTTTGTTAAAATATGAGGCGCAGTTTTTTTAACATAAGCCAGTACGTCTAAAGAGCGGTCGAATAAAGACCCTCGCCTTGCGATTGAATAAAGTGAAGGAACCGTTTCCATATTATGATTAATCACATCGGGGTTAGAAGCGATTACTGTGTTGATGGCAGCTTCATCACCCTGAAAATCAGGAATTAATACTTCTACTTTCACATGGGGAAATTTTTCTTTAATGCCTGATACGATAGCCGCATAATGGCTAGCCCCACCATCGGCTAAGTCGTCGCGATTCGGGGACGTTAAGACGACGAATTTTAAATTTAATTTTTCTACAGCATTTAAAATCGATGTTAATTCGTTTAAATTCGGGGCTTTAGGTATACCATGGGTAACCGAACAAAAAGCGCAGTTTCTGGTGCAAGTGATACCTAAAATCATAAAGGTAAGCACCCCTTTAGCGTAGCATTCAGAACGGTTGGGGCAACGTGCCTCTTGGCAGATGCTATTAGGGATTGCTTCCCCTAATTTAGTTTCAAGTGCTCTTGTGGCTACTAACTTGCTTTTTGGTTTTTTGAACCACTCTGGTAAACGTTTTGTTGTCATAAGCGTCTATTTTAACTTAAAGCAAA
This sequence comes from Candidatus Marinamargulisbacteria bacterium, assembly GCA_044350955.1. GTDB lineage: Bacteria > Margulisbacteria > Marinamargulisbacteria > JBILGQ01. Next base: position 3,640 of record JBILGQ010000108.1, read on the forward strand.
ACGAACAGCAACAAGCACTAGGTGCCAGGCTTTTATTGGTTCAGTTCTTTCAATAATAAAATCAATTTCTCGTTTTTTTCGATCACGGTAGTGATATAAACAAAGTCCTTCAAAGCAGTCAATTTGTTTTTGTAATTCATTGGCCACATGGGTCTCTATCAATTTGCCCACTCGATCAGAATCAAAGCGAATATCTTCTAAACGCCAGTTTAATACCGAGGATAAAATTCCACTATCATTTATCATCAATTTGTCTTGTTTGTTAACGCGCGCATAATCTGTGTGAGTCCAAGAGGGAATTCTTTCAATAATATACAATGATTCTAAGGCATTTAAATAACTTTCTAATGTAGGCCTTTTTATAGATAGCCCTGCACCTATTGCCGAAACCCGCGATTTTACAAATTGAAGTCACGCGATTTTACAAATAGAGTAAAAGTGTCAAGACTAAGATCCAGAGCTTAGGCTCTATAAACATAAAAAATTGATAAAAAAATCATAAATGCTGGAGTATTAGGCCAATTTAGGGTTGTTGTGAGAAGCCCTGAAGGGGCGTAATATACGAACGATGGGTGTAGCCCATCGGATAGACAGCCTCCCGACTTATTAGCATTGAATATGCGAGGGGCGTTACCGCCTCGCTACGGTATTACGCCCCTTCAGGGCTGTGATGGAGACGTGTAATGTGTCGTGTTCTGTAAAGACGCAAAATCTTGCGTCTCATTTTTATGTTTGAATCAAGATGACGCGCCCTCTCTCGCTCTTTGGGCACTCTCTCCCAAATATTGGGAGAGAGAATTAGATGCACGAATAAAATCGTAGTCTTAATTTTAATCAGAGTCATCTCGGTTCAAAAATTGTCAGTGTTTGAAAGAAATTTCTATTTTTTGTTCCCTGAACGGAGTCGAAGGGAACGTTTGTTACTCTTTTTCTTTGGGCTTGATTTTTATTATAGAATCCATTGTCTGGCAATTAGGTTCTTAAGGGTTGCTA
>JBILGQ010000109.1:0-4578 GCA_044350955.1 Candidatus Marinamargulisbacteria bacterium
ACAGCCAGGCCAACGATTTGCCTGAAGAACTTACGATGCAACTAAATTTAGTGTTAGAAGAATTATTAAGTAATACTATTTTTTATGGATATCAAGATCATGAGAAGCATTATATTTATGTGCATTTCATACTTAAATCTGATCGACTCACGCTAGTACTTGAAGATGATGGCATTGCCTTTAATCCTTTAGAGAGAAGTAAAGTAGATACGACAAAATCAATTGAAGATGTTGAGGTCGGAGGTCTTGGGATACATTTTGTAAAAAATCTGATGGATCATATAGAGTATAAACGAGACGATAATAAAAATTTCTTAACTCTTGAAAAAATTATAAAGAAGCAATCAAACGAGGAATAACCATGCAAAAAGAAGAACACGGCCGTATATTAATTGTGTCTCCAGAGGGTAGAATAGATACTTTAAGTTCAAAAGTGATTCAGGATGAGTTGTTGTCTTGTATAGAACAGGGGAGTATGCAAATAATTATAGATTTAAGTAAAATTGATTATATTAGCAGTATGGGTTTGCGGGTGTTTATAGTCGCACAAAAATTATTAAAGCCGAAAAAAGGCGAGTTGGTCATAAGTAATATTAAGCCTTTGTTAAGACAGGTATTTGATATTTCGGGGTTTACAGCATTATTTAGTTTTTTTGATAGCCGTGAAGCTGCTATCGTTTATTTTGAAGAAGTCGAGTTCTAAAGTGATTGCCGTTGTCGATTATGGCGAGGGTAACATAGGTTCGGTAGTAAAAGCTGTTGAGCATTTGGGTTATCAGGCAAAAGTTACGCAAAATGAGCAAGAAATAATACAGGCAAGTCATGTTATCGTGCCTGGACAGGGCGCATTTAAGCAGGCTATGCGACAACTAAGACATCTTGATTTAGTTGATTGTATTCAAGAACGTATTCTTAGCAATAAACCTTTTTTGGGAATTTGTTTGGGTTTTCAAATTTTATTCGATAGTTCTGATGAACATGGTGAAGAAGTTGGCTTGTCTGTGTTTCCGGGCAAAGTAGAGCGTTTTACAGATGAGCGTTTAAAAATACCTCATATGGGTTGGAATAATTTAAATAAACGTGATGTGCCAATGATGAAGGGTCTTGAAGCGAATCCGTATGTATATTTTGTTCATTCTTATGCAGTGTTTAGCACAGACAATAAAATTATTGCGGCGACGTCTAACTATGGAAAAGACTTTGTAGCAGCTGTTCAGCGAGGTCCTATTTGGGGCTGCCAATTTCATCCTGAAAAAAGTTCGGATATTGGTATGCAGATACTGGGGAATTTTTTAGAGTATTCCTAATTTTTTTTAGTGTCTTTTCTCGTTAATTTATTGACATTTTAATCTTTAATAAGTACTGTGTTTAGGTTATCAGAAGGGAGAAAATCGTATGTTGTTTACTGCAATGCGCGCTGTTTGTTATAGTGCTTTCAATACTCAAAGGGTATCTGGGAAATTAGGCGGATCTATAAAGGGTCTTTTAGAGGGGGCAGCTAAATCACAAGCCAGATGTTTTGTCCGGTATCCTGTACCAAAAACTCCCAATTCTACTTTTTCATTAGGTTTACAATATCGAATAAGGATGCGAGGGTTTTCAACAGATGGATTAGATGCATTTAACCAGATATTTATGAGTTTATTTGCCATTGAGGAAAAAGCAGCTTTTGCCCTTGGGAAAGCCCGATATTTAGATATATCTGAAAATCAAGAGAAGAATTTTGCTAATTCTGAAGAAGGGGGTGTTGCTTTTTTCCCTTTAGTTCCTAGTCCTTCTATTTTTGATAGTAAGAAAGAGACTGTGTCTTTGGCCAAATTGCCATTGAATGGTCTTATACAGGAGATGTTAAAATTTGTATATTTATTTAGTGACCCTAAAGATAAAATGGGTGACGCTATTCTTGTGTTGAGTTCAGCTTATGCATGTTTATCTACTAATCCGTCGACTACAATGAAGTTGACTCCCCCTAGGTTTATGGCGGCTCTTGCTGGTTTACATACGGCACATTGGAAAATAAATGATATGATCGATGATTGCAAAGATCATGTTATGGATGGGGAGCATCCACGGTTTGCGTCAACATTAATTGATTTATGTCTTAATTGTATGAAAGAAGAGAAGGCTTATAAAAAATTATACGAAGCAAAATCTGATAGTTTAAGAGTTTTGATAAAAGATAACGAAGAAGCTCGTTTAAAAATTTTGGATGATATTCCAAGGGCTTTAGATTTATTAGTTAGGGGTACACAAGGTATAAAAATGTCTTTATCAGCTTTATCAATAGATTCAAATAATTTTACACGATTTGATGAAACATTTCGAAATGCTTTAGTAGCTTGCGGAGATAAAATTTCTGTCAGAAGCAATGCAACATGGGAGGATTATAAGCTAAATAGAAGTGAATCGGCTGGGACAATTCCTTACATGAACTTAAATTATAAGACACATTGTATAGAAAGAGAGGTTTCGCCTAAAGTTTTTGATGACTTTCTTCAGCTATATCAAGAGAAAATTTTGGAAATCGAAAAAACAGCGAATCTTTTAAATGGGATTATGAATGATGAGCATAGTTTTTTACGAGATAGAAAATCAGATACCTTTAATGCAGTTTTATATCATGCCAGAAATTATGTTCCGATTACTCCAGAGGGCTTATTCATTGAATTAAAAAACATTGGTTCTACAGTTACTTTACGGCAGCTTGAAATCGATGTATTCAAAAATAAGCTAACTGAAACATTTTCAGTAAAATCTTTATATAAAGATTTAAATAAGTTGGATGCTTCGTTGACTAATGAAAGTGTGCATGTGGTTTTTTCAAAAGTTGTCGATCCTTTTATAATGGCCGACCATATATATTCTGCTATTACTATTAATACGATTTCATTGCGAAAACAGCTATATGCTGATTATCAAAAAAAATTGAGTATTCTTGAACAAGAATTACGGATGCCAGATCACTTATGTTGTTTGCAGGTTATAGCAGATGGCGTTAGAGATCAAGTTCGTGCTAGTTCAATATACTACTATTTTCATGAACGACATAGGCCTGAAAATAAAGCTTTAGCTGAATTGAATAGCACGAATTATACTGAACCTGAAAAAAAAGATAATTTTAATAGAAGAATCGAGCCTAATTTATAATTTTATACAAAAAGATGATATCTATTATTAAAAAGATTTATTCACCGAATATTTCTAATTCTCATTCATTGTATAAACAATTATACGCTTGTAGCGCAATGTCATTTTATTTAGTTGTGTTATCGCTTCCGTATATTTTTGCATTTTATCCTTTATCCAGATTTTTATCTTTAGTTCTTTTGGGTATTATTTTGATGTATTCTGGAACATTAGTGTTGATAAAGAGAGGTTTCTTAATATTTTCAAGAATATATTTCTTTTTGATAGTTTCTGCTGCCATTATGTTTTATACGACAGTATTTAGTCCTGAAATTGGTATTCAAAATATGTTTATTGTTTTGTGTGGGGTTAGTTTTATGGTGACAATACAGAAAGAAAAAAAAATACGAATTTTGTTAAATATAATACCAATTTTGTCTTTTTTATGTCTTAATTTTTTTATTTTAAATACTGAAATAATGATGCGTGTTGAGATGCCGGTAGAATATAAAAAATTTTTATATGTATCTTTTTTTATTAATATTTGTTTGATGATTATTTTTGTAACACGGTATTATGCTACTGCTGCTGAAAATTCTGAAAAGTATTTATTAGATACAATAGAAAAGCTTCAAGACGCCAATAGTAAAATAGATGCTAATGTTGTTCAGGATATGTATTTAAGAATGGCTAAAGATATGCAGGTTCAATTTTTACCTATTATTCCTAAGCAATTAAAGCGTTATTCACAGTATGCATTTGAAACTATATATAGGCCCTCAAATCAAGTCAGCGGAGATTTATATGAATTTTTTTTAAGCGGAAATATCATTAAAGTTTTTCATGGAGATGTTACCGGTAAAAATGCTCCCGCTATGATTATTGCAATTGGTATTCATTCGACTCTTAAGCGTATATTGCGTAAAAAAAAGTCAGCAAATGAATTAATGGAAGAATTGAATAAAGAAATTACAAATATTAGATCTGATCGATCATCGTGTGCCGCATTTTACTATGAAATTAATTTAGATTTAAATATATTAACTTATGTTCATATGGGGTTAGAGGATATTTATATTTTAAGAGATGGTCAAGTTTTGGCCATCGGAGAGCAGGGAGGCGAGCAATTAGGATATATTAGTCAATTAAATTATGATAAGCATAGTATTGCTTTGCAAAAGGGTGATTTGATTGTCAGTATGTCTGATGGAATAAAAGATATGTCTAATAAAGAGAATATTCGTTATAACGAAAATCATAGCATACGAGGGCTTTTAGAAAAATTTTGTGATAGTGACAATGAAAAATCAGCAGACCATTTAAAAAAATTTTTAGAACAAGAAATAGACTCGTTTCATAGTCATTCTGAGATTTATAAAGACGATATGTCGGTTTTTATTACGGGGTATTTTACAAAAAACGCAGAAGAAATTTTCATGCTACAAAACGGCA
>JBILGQ010000110.1:0-4566 GCA_044350955.1 Candidatus Marinamargulisbacteria bacterium
TTGCACACCTAAAAGCAGTTCAAAGCGTTGATATGGGTGACGCAGAGGCGGTTGAGACATTCAAAGCAGTGCATCACTTAAGTGATGATGATTTTGCAGCACTGAAAACTATCAGGATACCAGCAGATCGCAAAATTCAGGATTACCGATCCACCTATAACGATATCCGAGATTGGTTTCGCAGAGAAAAAGTGGCGAGCGAAACAGAAAAATCCAGCATAGATTGGGACGACGTGGTTTTTGAGGTAGACCTGCTTAAATCCCAAGAGATCAATCTTGATTATATTTTGGAACAGATTTTTGAGAACAACAGGAAGCTTAAAGATAAGGGGGAACTGGTTGAAAATATACGACGAATGATTCGCGCCAGCTTAGGTAACCGAGCAAAAGAAAGCCTAATTGTTGATTTTATTAATCAGACTGACCTTGATAAGATCGGCGATAAAGCCAGCGTTATTGATACCTTTTTTGCATATGCTCAAGCGGAGCAACGGCGTGAGGCTGAAGCGCTTATTAAGGCTGAGAATCTTGATGCCGAAGCCGCAAAACGTTATATCGCCGCTTCGATTAAACGTGAATTTGCAAGTGACAACGGCACAGAGCTCAATGCTATTTTGCCTAAAATGAGTCCACTGATTCCTCAGTATTTGACCAAGAAGCAGAGCGTCTTCCAAAAAATATCAGCATTTGTTGAGAAATTTAAAGGTGTGGGTGGGAAAATTTAGAAAATCTCGCTTTAAAATTTTATAAGATCATGCTTCAATAACATGCGTTATAACAGTCAATGTTAGCTCTAAAAAAACAAAAAAACAAAATAACAAGGAAAAGCAATGTCGCTTCACGAGTATCTGACAGAATTATTGGCTATAGAATCACCTACTTTTCATGAAGATAAAATTAATGCTTTTATTGAACAGGATTTAAAGCTATGTCACCCTACTTTTTTAGAGCGAAGTAACGATGGGGTCATTTGCCAGTTTAAATCGAATCCGAATAATCCTACTTTGGCCTTTATTGGGCATACCGATGTTGTACCGGTTCATGTAACACCCCACATCAAACATGACAGACTTTATGGGGCAGGGGCTTCTGATATGAAGGGCGGATTAGCTGCTGGGATTTATTTTGTAAAAGAATTTAAACAAAGGCTTTTAGAACGATTCAATATAACGCTGGTTGCTTATAGTCGAGAAGAGGGGACGGCTGTTACAGATAACGGCCTCTTTGCTTTGTTGAATACCTATAAAACGATTTTTTCTGAGATTGATTGCGCGATTGTTGGCGAACCGACTGATAATGCCATTCAACTGGGTTGTGTGGGGTCTGTACATGCTGTTGTGACTATATTAGGAAAAGAAGCTCATTCGGCAAGGCCTTGGCATGGGGAGAATGCTTTATATAAAGCGTTGCCCTTAATGAATGAGATTTCGAAGTTTGAACCCGTGATTGATCGTGTTAGACATTTAGAGTTTAAAGAAGTGTTGTCTATTACTGAATGTGATGTTCCACGAGGCCGAACGACGATTCCCGGAAGCATTCGATTAAATATTAATTATCGTTTTGGGCCTTCTCGTTCAGAAAGCGATGCTTGTGCGTATTTAAATCAGATTATTCAAGCTTCTGGCATTCGTGATATGGAGATTGATATCATCGATGTTTCGCCTGCTGCTGCGTTGTTATCGTCGGAATTATTCGAGCGTATTTTGCTGGGAATTGGCACTAAAATTGAAGCCAAACAAGCATGGACAGATGTGGCTCAATTGAGTAGGGCAGGAATACCGGCATTTAATTTCGGGCCAGGGCAGCAGTCACAGGCCCATAAATCAGATGAGTATATTTCGCTGTCTTTCTTAGAAGAGTATTATTCTTTATTGATGAAAGCGTTGCTGTAAGTTGTTATAATGCGCATAATTTAGTATTAAAAAAATAAACGGAGATCTTATGACAGTTTTTTTTGGTTTAGGAATCAGACGTCGAAAAGGCGATAAAATATTAGATGTATTGTTTCCTAAAATTTTATCAGAGTTAACAGCGCCTCAGCTTTTTTTAAGGTTTAAAAGCACGCTATCGTTATCTGCTGACAACGGGTTTATTGTTTTAGATCAAGCTCAGTTACAGGCTTTTCAATCAATCGATTCTCAGGCTTCTTTGTTGAGTGTTGTAGAATCAAAGTCTTCGTATTTTACTACAGAGATTATATTTTATAGTCAACAAAACGGAGCTGAGGCTGTTCAAAGTACCGAAGAAGCTTATTTTAAACTACAGTGTATATCACAGCGTTTGGTTAAACCTCATGAATTTAAGATAGATGGCTTATTCGGAAAATTAAATAATATAGCCTGGTCTAATAAAGGCCCTATTTTAATTGAGGACTTAGATGAACAGCGCTTAAACTATTTGGCCACTGATTCTCCGTTAATCGTATCTCATGTTGATAAATTTCCGTATTTGGTGAACTATCATGTGCCTTCTGGTGTGCGTATTGCATCGGGTTCTCAGGTGCGTTTGGGGGCTTATTTGGGTGAGGGTACTACCATTATGCCCGCTGGGTATGTGAATTTTAACGCGGGCACTTTGGGATCTGCCATGATTGAAGGCCGTGTATCAGCCGGAGTTGTTGTGGGAAATAATTCGGATGTAGGTGGCGGAGCATCGATAATGGGGACTTTGTCTGGTGGTAATAATACCGTTATTTCTATTGGGGAACAGTGTTTGTTAGGGGCTAATTCTGGTACTGGTATTTCTTTGGGTAAGGGCTGTACGATTGCAGCCGGTTTATATATATATGCAGGTATGAAGGTAAGTTTATATAATCACTCTGATTTACCTGTTAATTTAGAAGGCGATGTTGTCACTGAAAATAAAAATACTGTGAAGGCTTATGATTTATCGGGGCGCGATTATTTGTTGTTTATTCAAGATTCACGCAGTGGACGTGTTATTTGTAAACCCAATAAAAAATTGATTACACTCAATGAACAATTGCATCATAACGATTAAATCACCAACACACAGTTTGGCTGATATTTATGAGTGTTTAAAAGAATCACAGTCTGGTTTGGTTAGGCAGTTTTCGCAAGAATTTTTAAGTCATATTACCGCTATTAATCCTCAGTTTAATGCGCCTACGCATATTGCACAGAAAGTGTATCTTAAACAACGTGATAAAGAAGAAGATACCCCTATTTATATGCTGTATTCAAATTTAGGGTCTATCATTTATTCTGAAGGAGAAATCTTAGATAATTTCTTAATAAGCGATGTAAATTGTTATTTTAATTATCAGATAAAAGCTGCGAATGACCCGAATAAATGGATTTCAGTAGAAAATAGACAGCATTTAGCTTTTGATAGATTTAGTAAAACAGAGTGGAAAGCCGAGTTTGATTTTGAAGAAATCTTTCATTTTTTTTCTTTAGATGGAAGCGATGACGCGGCTCCGTTTGTGTGTTTTGTTGTTCTTCATTCTTGAATTTGTTTTGATTTAATAAAAACTGTAATATCTTGTATATCTGTTAAGAGTAATTTTTTTCCGTATCCTCGCATTTTTCCGTTGCCGTAATAAATACTTTTGTATATATCATTGTAGTTATCCCCATGAAGCCATTCGCTATCAATGAGAGACGGGCCTGCGTAGTTGCCTTTTAAATCGTTGCTATGACATTTGATGCATCTAAGCTGGTATTCAATTTTACCTCTGTATAAGGCTTCTTGATTGCTAGATAGTTCTTGCCATTTGCTGTCGTTTAATTCAATTAACTGCCTTGGGGAAATTTTTTTAGAAAGCATTAGTTTGAAAGTTAGTAACAGCGAGCCTACGCCTAAAACCATGACAAGTGTAATAATGATTTTTTTAATCATATGCTTAGTATACGCTTAAAAAGGGATAAAAAAAATGCTGAAACTAAGATATAAAAATGATACACTAATGCATACGCGAATAATTTTTATAGAGGAATACAGCATGGCGACCAATAGAGGCTCAATTTTTTTTCTACTTACTACGGTTTTTTCGCTTCTATTTGTCTTTTGTTTTTTTTGTTTTTCGATATATTTTGATCAGAAAAATTTAGATAAAAAAGAAGCACTTTTATATGAAGTAATTAATCAAGCAAATCAGACGATTATTGAAAAAACAACAAACTATCTAATGCCTGCCGTGCTAATTGCCGAAACTACCTCTGATCTTGAAAAGGCAGGGGCTATAGATGTAACTGATTTTTCTAAATTCGAGCAATATGCTTTGCATGTATTTAAGCCGCATAAACAATTGGCTAAATTTTATTATGCAAATAAAGATGGTCAGTTTATTATGGTTTATCGCAACGAAGATAAAACTTACAGTACTAAAATTGTAAATCCCCACACTAAAAAAACCGTGATAAAAACACGTAATTCTTTTGGAACGGTTGTGGATATACAAGAGTCTGTTAGTGACTATGATGCGCGCTTAAGGCCTTGGTTTATCGGGGCTAAAGACACAGAACAGCCTTTTTGGACAGATGTGTATTTATTTTATACCGGTAAACGGCCTGGTATTAAGGCTGCAATTCCGAAATACGATAA
>JBILGQ010000111.1:0-4537 GCA_044350955.1 Candidatus Marinamargulisbacteria bacterium
ATCTTCAGCAATTTTATTAATCGTTACATAAGGATTTACCGCCAGACGGTCTACAATATCTACCGCAACTGATGAGCCACTGCTTGCCACAATTATTTTCCAATCTTGTAGTAGTGCATTGATACGCTCCGCCCTAGACAAAACATCTTCAGATTGAACAGCAACGCCATTAAGAAAATAGATAAGCCAGTCGCGCCATGTGCCGTCTCTACTTACATTATAAAGCTGCCGGTAATATTCATCGCGTGTTGCTTCAAAAAATGCTGATAAATATAACAAAGGGGAAGGCAGCATTTTATGCTCTATCAGTAACAATGTAATTAGTAGTCGTCCGACACGGCCATTACCATCCAAGAATGGATGTATCGCTTCAAATTGATAATGACATAAAGCAATGTGAATAAGAGGTGGTAACTGCCTATTATGCAAAAAACGCTCTAATTCGCTTAAAACATCCATCAAATGATCAGGCGGAACGGGCACAAACTTTGCTGTGTTGAGAGTGCACCCAGGTGAGCCTATCCAATTTTGCGTGCGTCTAAATTCACCTGGCGTGGCATGAGAGCCCCTTACTCCCTGCATCAAAGATTCATGAATTTCTTTGATTAGCCTCAAAGATAATGGTAATTCTTTTAATCTGTTGATTCCATAATCTAATGCCTTGATATAGTTTTGAACTTCCTGTAAATCATCCGGATTTTGTTTGACGCTAACGCCGCTATCTGCTGCTAGAATTTCACCCAAAGTGGCCTGAGTGCCCTCTATTTTACTTGATAAAACAGCCTCTCTGGTTATAAATGGACGCAATAGAAGATGAGGATTAGGCAATCGGCTTCCTTCGCGGGCCAATTTTCCAAGCAAGAAATCAGCACGCGATAGGCTATATACAAGCGCATCATCCCATTCAAGTTTTACTGGCAAAGCCGCAGGAATAAAGGCTTTATAGCCCGTTGAGGCCTTAATGATCTGACCGCTTGGTGATTGCTCTATATCCATTTAACGCCCTTTATTGTTGATAATAAGTACAGCATATCAATTATTATCGAATAAGTGAATATACGATAATAGCAAAGTTTGACATCATCACCTAAGAGAGAACAAGAGCATACTATTATCAATTTCAATAATTATCGCTAATAACAAAAACCCTTATCACCACCTCCAGAAATAAGTTACTTTGCCCCAATAGCAACAAAATTTATCGCAAATCGCATTCGCCATGTCCGTAAGGTTACATATAGTGTAAGTTTAAGAACATGATAACATCATTAATAAGTAAAGATTCGAAACCAAGCATGCCCATACTTCCGTTTTAATCCTCTATTTTCCATGATATTCTTTATCTATATGAGTACCCCTAAAAAAAAATCAAATGCCAGAAAACGACATTTTAACGATGAAAGAATTCGCCTCATATTTAAAAATTGCCAAAAAAACAACTTATAAATATGCATTAGTGAGGCAGTAACGCCCCTCGCTAAGATTTATCCATTTTTTATATCTATCGTTATTTTGGGCTTGATTTTTATCATAGAATCCAGAGAAGAAATTTTTTACTAAATATTTTTATCTTAAAGACTCCTAGCCAAAACTTTTATAAAGACTGATTGCAGACAGAAAAATAAATAAATAAATAAATAAATAAATAAATAACGCTCCCCCATCAATTTTATTTGACTAAAAGCTAAAAATTTCATATACTAACTCTTTATCTGACTTTTCATAAGATTGCCAAAATTGAAGCTAGCTCTAAACGTTACCCTACTATTAATACAGTCAAAAAAATAACAGACGCGCTTTGCGTTTCGCTTTATGATTTAATGAAATAAAAATATGAACAATAACCCTATTCTAACCAACAACAAAATTGAGCTTTTTATGATAAACAATGACATTAATTTAGAACAAAGGAAATTAAAAGCAAACAATGCTATTCCTGATCAAATAACAATTGCATATCTTATTTTAGTACACCGTTTCCCTGAACAATTTAAACGTCTATTTAAAGCTATTTATCATCCTGAAAACTATTATCTAATTCATTTAGACAAAAAAACAGATATAGACATTTACAAAGACATTGAAGACTTTTTGACTGACTTTCCTAATGCCTGGATTTTAGAAAGCGAAAACGTTGTATGGGGCGGTTATAGTATGGTTCAAGTTGAACTAAACGGAATAAAATATTTACTAAGTTTAAATCTTGCATGGGACTTTTTTATCAATCTAAGCGGACAAGATTATCCGTTAAAATCACAGAAAATTATCAGAGAATATCTAACAAATAATCGTGGAACTAATTTTATAAAAATAGCTAATCAATTAGCTGTAAGACCTGAAACAATGAACCGAATTGAAAACTATTTTGTTGAGTCCGAGAATGGTTTTTCGGGCATCCCATTTAAAAGAGCCTATTTAAACGATGTTATTCCTTACATCGGAGGACAATGGATGATTTTAACAAGAGAGAGTTGTGAGTTTATCTGTAATAGTGGCGAATCAAAAAAATTTGAGGATTACTATTTAAACACACTTATTGCTGACGAATCATTTTTTCAAACAGTACTTATGAATACTTCCTTTGATGGCAAACTTATCAATGACGATAAAAGAGCAATTATTTGGATACCAGATGGAGATATTAAACTACGACCTAAAACATTTACAGAAGATGATATTAAATTTCTTTTGGAAGGAAGCAATCTGTTTGCTAGAAAATTTGACGACAATATAGATAGCAAAATAATTGACAGTATAGAAAATAGCTTTGACCTTCCTCTAAAAAACAAATAATTATGCAGGGGTACTAATAGAGCCCCCTAGTTCTTTTAAGAATATTTTTGTTTAGAAATAATTTAAATTTGGAATTGAAAAAAATATATTAATTAAAATAACAATATAATTATGACAATACTTAATAATTTAGTAACAAAATTTCAAATTAACTCTCTAAGTTTTTTACATTTATCTAAAAACCCTAATCAGATTAAAAATAGTATTACTTTCAAACTCAAAAACAACTCCATTTCATATATTAATAAAGAAAAGAATAAAAAAATCGAGATATTTTTAGATACTCAGGAAATGAAAATATCAGAAAAAATAAAAACAGTGCTTACCGATGCAGATAAACATAAATTAAAAGAAAATTTTACAGAGATTTTAAAGCAAACGAAAGCTGTTGGTTTAATCATGAATCCTGCACATATTACTAGTTTCACGATTACTCATAATTTAAAAATCGCTTCAAATAATACCTTAGAAAATCTAAATGAACTAAACATTTCGTTTGAAGAAGAGAGTAGCAAATTTACTTGCATAGTATCACCTGTAGACATGAAATTTGTTGAACAACTTTTAAACGAATTACTTGAAAGCACACCCGTAATAAAAGAGACATCGGAATTTACAATCCAATCTTTTCATCAAGATTGCTTGGACCTTTTAAATTTTGAACAGCCAATAAAAAAGAAATTAATTATAAAAACAAAATATCCTGTAAGCAGCTTAACAATCGAAGCCCAAAAAGCAGTGTATGAAGAAAGTTCGAATAATGGATACAGCAATAAAATCACCTGTAATTTTGATGAACAGACTTTCTATTATAATAATCAAAAACAGTCTAATGATTATATTTATATTTTTCACAAAAAAATTCAATCTATTTATAAAGCTAATAGTGAAAATAGAGCCGAATTTTTAGAAGAGATATAAATTATGGGTCCGACTATACATAATAATAGTCATAATATTAATAAAAATTCTTCGATTGATATTTCACAAAAAAAATTGCTATCAAAACCAAATTTCAAATTAACCATTTTAAAGTTTCTTAGTAAAATTGCAAAAAGCACCCCAAAAACAACAGAAGCACAAAAAGATAATAATAACAAAAATAATTCAAACATCAATTCTCTAGACATGTATACTGATGGATCTAATTACAAGCCTCGTTTAAAACCATTAGATAGAGATCAACGCAAAAAACTAGAAAGCCATCTACCAAAATTAAATACGAAACCTGAGTCAAATCTACAAGCTAATCCAACCAAAATCACAACTGGCCCTCTAACAAGAACAAAAAGGCTTCAAAAAAAATCATTTGAAGAAATGATCAAATTTGATACAAAAGAAAAAATTGTAAAAGTACTAACACCTTTAATAGGTCCCACTCAACAAACATGCAACACACTAATGCAACAAAAAATTGCAGACAAATTAACAAAGTGGAAAGGAGTACAACTTACTCAGATGGAGGCATACAACGAAACAATTCATATTCAAACATCATTTTTAAAAGAAGCCGAGTCAAAAACAAGCGAAATTTCTAAGTCTAACAATAAAACTTTAGATAAACTTACAAACGATATCAATAAAATAGATAGAGATGCAGCCCAAACAAAGATTAAGGTAATACAAGAAGTAATTAAAGCAGAAACACTAAAAAATACGATTACGCTAAATTTTATAAATGATTTAGAAAGTAAAATTGGAACACCAGATTTAGAGACTATTTTTAAGAATCCAAAAAATTACA
>JBILGQ010000112.1:0-4508 GCA_044350955.1 Candidatus Marinamargulisbacteria bacterium
GCTTTAATTATTTTTGCCGCTTTTGTTATTATACATATGAATTTATCGCAATTATCTAAATTCGTGGTGTCTAAATTAGAAATTCGTGTGTTTCTTAATCAACGTTTAACTGATACAGAAGTTGATTATTTTAGGTCTATTCTTGAGGAAACAGAAGGTATTAAGTCAGTAGAAATGATAGATAGAGATAAAGCCTGGGAGGAATTTTCTAAGACATATCAGGCCTTAGAACTGCATAAATTTAGTAAAGAAAACCCCCTGCCGCATGCACTAAAAGTTAGTTTAACGAATAAAAAAAAGCTGGTAGAAATTTCAAAAAAGATAGAAGGCTACTCTTATTATGTTGAGTCAACCATGTATGGGGGAGATTTGTCATTGAAACTACGAAAGTTATCAACGTTTCTTCTTATAGGAGGTTGGTCTTTAGTGATTCTTTTATCAGTATCTACATTATTTATTGTTGTAAATACCATTAAATTAACCGTTATTAATAGGCGTGAAGAAATTGCGATAATGAAATTGGTCGGAGCTACTGATTTTTTTATTATGGCGCCTTTTTTAATAGAAGCATTAATCTTAGGCTTGTTTTCGTCGCTTTTTGTAGTGGGGTTATTAATCGCATTTAATGCATTTTTATTTGCTAAACTGATCCAATTTTTACCGTTTATACCTTTTCATTTAAGTTTTGATCAGTTATGGTTTGTTTATATTATTGTGATTGTATGGGGTAGTTTTTTAACCGGACTGGCGGCAGTTATTTCTATTCGATCTACATTGAAAAAATTAATTTAGGAGTATTTTAGATGTTAAACTTTTTTAGAAAAAATGCGGCAATTATTGGATGGACTCTTTTAATATTTTTTGGCGCAACTATGTTAGCAGGGTCTTTTTATTTAGGTTTTTTTGATGATAGGCCAAAAGAGTTAGCGCCGAAAGGAAATGTATCTAATTTCGCAAGCTTGGGTGAAACTCCGATTGATAGCACAATGTTTAATCAATTAGTACAAGCAAATCTGCAAACTATTACACAAGAAGGGGCGCGTGTATCTCCTATTCAATTGGAATATATTATTATGAATTCCTTTAATGCGGCTATGAGAAATACGGCTTATTTAATAGATATGAAAGATTCTGATATTGCTATTACTAAACAAGAGCGATCTGCCAATTTAAGAGAATTTTTAATTCAAAATAATTTTAAAAGCGAAAAAGAATTAAAAATTGCTTTGAAAGAAAGAAGTATCTCGTATAAAGACTTTTATAAACAAATGGAACAAGAATTATTGATTCGAAAATTTAAAAGTGATTTAGTGTCTTCTGTAAAGGTAAGCGATAAATTATTGTTTAATGCTTTTAGAAAAATATCTTTTAATAAAATTGATATTATTATTTTAGATAAAAAAGAAACGAATTTAGACGCATTGTTGTCTTCAATCGAGACAGATATTAAAACAAAAGAATTATCTGTAGTAAAAGCACAGTATAAAGATAAAGCAATGATTCAAGACATGAATTCTAACGGATTTTATGCTTATTTTGATTTAGTTTCTACTTATCGATATATATTATACGATTTAAACGTAGGCGAATTTTCGAAAATGATGAAAGAAAAAAATTATTATGTAATGTTTCAGGCATTAAGCTTTAAAACTGAAGAAAAACCGAAGAACTTTAATAATGAGGAATTTACAAAACAAATTTTAGCTAGACTTCAGCAAGAAGCGTTAGAGGCCCAATTTAATACTGTATTAGAGTTGCATCCTTTAACGATTTATATACCTGAAGTGAAAGCGGTTTATGAGAAGTATCAAGGAAATCTAGACGCAGCTTTAAATGCCTATCAAGAAGTTATTAGTAATAGGCCAGAAACACCTGTTCCACATTTTTTTAGAGCAGATATTTTTAATAAATTACAGCAGAAATCAGAGGTGCTTAAAGAACTTGAAACAGCAGACATTAAATCACAATTAGATGCACAGTTTGACTTTCCGGAATTGCATTTATTTTATGCAGAACAGTTAAAAGATATTGATACAAAAAAAGCGATAGAACAATATGAGAAAGCTATGAAGTTGGTGCCGAATGAAGCGAATTTTTTGCAGGCTATTAAAAATGCTTTCATCGATCTTAATCATACGTCGGGTGTATTAGCTGTTGATAAGATGTTAATGGGGCTTGAGGCAGCAAATAAGAAGGCTGCGCAAGATTCTAAGCCTACGGCCAATGTTAGTGCTAAGCCAGTGGTAAAAACAGCGGTTAATAGATAGGGATCTTGACCTATAGAACTTCATCGTGCTAGAAATTGTCCATCTTGGGCAGGCGACGTCACTGATTTTTATGTTTGACCGTTTTGCGACAGTCTCTTATACATGAATTTAGTGATGTAGGGGCTACCCTTGTGGTCGCCCGTGAATGATTTATGTTAATAAAATATTTAAATACAATCGTTGAATTCCCATTATCAAAATAGAAGAGACGCACTACCGTGCGTCTCTTCCTGTTATTGTTAAAATCAGTTCTTGTGTAATTTTAAGCGTATTTATGATTTAAAAAATCGTTATTTAGAATGTAAATGACAATTGTAGATTGTGAGTGCTTAAAGGATCAGTTCCTAGTTTTTGACCCAGCTCTTCAACAAAGTATGCATAGTCAAATTTAACATAACGCAAGTTTATAGCACAACCACCCACAATAAATCCCTGGTTGATACCACCTCTTAAGAAAAGAAAATTCTTAAACGATTTTTCTAAACCAAAGTGAAGATTTTTATAAAAATTGTCGCTATTAGATACTATATTGTAGTCTGCAGCTAATTGGGTTTTTCCGATTAGAGGCAATTTATATTCAAAACTTGTACCTAATGTCCATAAAGGGTCTAAGCTGGCGTTTACATTAACATTGCTGGATGCAATAGTTTTTGAACCACTTAAACTTGAACTTAGATTTTTTATGCTTAATCCGTAATAGCCTGTTTTTAAAGGGCGTAGAAACCCTAGGTCAACGCCATAGCCACTTAATGAGTAGGTATCAATGTCTATATCGCTGTCATTGTTAACAGAATTTATTATTTCAGCTTGTGTTAATGTGTATCCGTCTTCGCCGGTATCTTTATCATAGGCTGTATTTTTCATGATAATTTTTGGAGCTATCCCTACATGTAGCGGAGCTTTAAATAGGTCAAACGATCTTCCGTAACCTAGCATTAAGGTGGTTTCATGGTTAAGATTGATATTTAATTGAGGGGCGCTTTTACGTTCTAATGCACCTGATAGTTCAATTTCAGAAAAAGCAGTGGCACCAAAACCAGCTTTTACGATTGAAAAATAGGGGTTAACTCTTGCGGTTCCGCCAAATTCAAAAGGAACTAAGTCTTTTAAGGCTTGAATTTGGTCGCTTTCATTTTCAATATCGTTTAGATTTTGTAGGTCTTCTAATTTGTCAAACATATTTTTATTAAAGCCGATTTCTAATTTTGGGGCAGAAAAAGCTGATTTATCGCCTAAACTTAACATAGCTGGGTTTTGATAAAACGTTGCTATGCTTTGAAAAGAAGCTACAGAGGCTCCTCCCATTGCTTTTTGGCGAATATTGTAGTTATCGTTTAACGAATATTCAGCTGCTATAGTTTGTGTACTAACTGATAAAGCGGCTGCTATGAGTAGGGCTTTTTGTTTTGTGGTGATCATGAATTTATACTCCCAAAAATGTCGTTTAATGCGTTTTGAATATCGGTTTCACGGTTTGGATTATTGGGGTCAGAAAAATCATAGCTATTATAAGTGTCATTTGAATCGATAGCGTTTTGTAGTTCTACTACATCAAACATGGCATCACTTAGTTCTTGTAAAATATTTAATTCATTATCATCGCTATTTTCACCAAAAGCGCCTGAGTCAGAAAAGCCATCTACCGCGTTTTGTGCATAGTTAAAAATTGTGTTTTCAAAGTCTATGTCATTAGGAAAAATAAATTCTTCTATGGCATTTTCCCAAGAAAAATTTTCAGAACTTATGTCTTCATTTAATTCGCCTGTCTCAGGGTCTACTTCAAATAGTGAATGAACGCTGCTTACTATAATCAGTGTGTTAATAACGCCTTTTAATAAATGTTGATCGTCTGTTATGTTTTCTGTGCTGCCAATTTCTTCGGCTTCTTTTATCGCATCTGCTGCTTCTAATAAGGCGTCTTTTGATGCATTAAGATTTATTTTTGTTAACACATTATTAAGCGTGGGGCTATCAGCAGCGCTTGCTAAGTCAGCAAATAGATCTAAGGTGCCAATATTATTTTGGCCTAAAATCGCCTCGCTTTTATTGTAGTAAGTGTCTTGTTTTTCGCTATCTGTGCTTGAACTTGAGTCGATAATTTGGTCAGCAAGGGCAATAATATTACTAAAGTCGCTTTCCGATGAAGCATTGTTTAGAAGTTGATCTAAATCAGTTACTTTTGTATTATCGGCGTTCTCAAATAAGTTTGAACCACAACTTGTGACTATTAAAGATAACAAA
>JBILGQ010000113.1:0-4499 GCA_044350955.1 Candidatus Marinamargulisbacteria bacterium
TTTATAATGCGTGTTTTTTAGACTTGAAAGGTAGTCAGACCCTTTCATTAAAGCTATAATAGCCGGCATGCAATATCGTAATTACAATAATGGATCGAATTTTTTTTGGTTAGGAATCTTAATTTTTTTCCTGTTTGGTGGGTTTAAAACCTTACTTTTACTTGGTTCTGTCATATTTATATTAATTCCGGCACTTATTTTTATTGTCGTTTTTTTTAAAATTTTAGGAGCTGTTGTAAAGAATCAAAGTATACATAATAGCCTAAAAAATCACAGTGATTCGCGCTTGCGTTATGTAGAACTTATTATTCATATTTTAGTAGGTGCGATGAAGATCGACGGTAAAATAGACGGTCGAGAAATACAGGCTATTTTAAGTTTCTTTCAACGAAAGTTAGGGTTTACAGGCAATCAAATACAGTGGGTGCAAGATTTAATTCGTTATGCTGTATTTAAAAATTATCGCTTAGAAGAAGTTGTTGCAAATTTAAATGCTCAATTCGGTTCAGATGAAAAAATGCTTTGTAGTGAGGTTCTTTTTGAAGTTGTAGCAGCAGACAGCAAAATTACAGCTGAAGAGCGTGCTTATGTCGATAAAGTTTTAGAATTACTCGGTATTGATGAAGAGTATGTCAAACAGCTGAAACAGAAATATTATAGTGCTTCGGCTACAATGACCGATTATGAAATTTTAGGGGTTCCAAACGGAACTTCGTTTGACGAGGTTAAAAGAGCGTATCGAAATTTATCAAAACAATATCACCCTGATAAAGTATTGCATTTAGGGGACGAATTTAAAAAGTTCTCAGAACAAAAAATTCTAGATATCAATCAAGCTTACGAAAACATTAAAAAAGCTCAGGGATGATGCAATACAGCATTGATGATCTTGTAAGTTGTGTAAATACAGTTGATGCACCGTCGTTTTTATTGGTGTATTTAGAGCTTATTAAATGTGGCTGTACACTTTCTGTTCCTCAAGAAAGAAAAATTATTTTGGTTAAACAAGAATGGAAAGACATCGTTCCTCAAAATTGTGTGCACGGAACTGAGGCTTTTTTTATGACTTTGGCAGAGCTTTGGTTAGACTTGGTGATGACGAATGAACTTAAAGATCAAGATCAAATTATTGATTCTTTTATCTTGCAGATAAAATTTAAGCATAAATCTGTTACGACTATTCAAGAAGACGGGCAAACGTTTCGGGTTGGATCAGCAAAATTAAAAGATGTTCAGGCTAGCATTAGTGATCGGTATAAGCATGATTTACATTTAAAGGAGAAAGTATCAGAGAATACAGATATACTTGAAAATCAATTAAACCAAGCTTTATACGACTTAAATGCTTACGATTTATTTGATGCCTATTTGCAATTGCAATTTACTAAAACTGCTATTCAATTTCCAAAGAGTAGTGTTTTGTCTAAGAATAGGTTGTTTTGGAAAGCATACTTAGATAATAAAGGCATTAAATCAGATGATTTATCAAAAGCCCTAGCCAGTTACAGTTTTGCTTTAATCAATAAAACTGGAATTCCTAGAAGTGTCTCGGATTTAAGAGTGCTGTGGAGTGAATTTAAGAATAACTATAACAGGGCACAGCAAAAGCCAATTACAGAGACTTGGTTTGCTAAAACATTTAAATGGCTTTTAACATCTAAACCCAACAAATATCGGTCATAGCCACGTCGTGTGGGTCTGATTGAAAGAGTATATTGTGTTGAAATTCGTAACAACAGCCTAGTTTTGGGCCATCTGTACCCTCAAGAGCACGATCGTAAATGCCTTTTCCATAACCCAAGCGATGCTTATCGGCATTAAAACCAATGCCAGGTACTAACCATAAAGTGCTTTCTGACAAACGGTCTTCATCGCTTAACAGTGGAGCATTGTGTTGGGGTTCTGCTACACGAAAATGTCCGTTTATCCAGCGACTGTTTGAATTAATAAGCACGAATTGATAGTGATTTTCGATGTATTTTGGGTAATATACGCCGTGTTTGGCTGTGTCTATGTTTTTTATAAACTCTGATAGATCAAGTTCGTTATCGATAGCTGAATATGCTACAACACGCTGACATTCTTTTAAAAATTTATGCGTTAATAATTGTTTGCATAGTTGTGCAGAGGCTTCTTGAACATAAGCTTTGCTTAAACGGCGTCGTTGTGTGAGAAGCGTTTGTCTTAACTCAGCTTTAGGCAGATACACGTTGTTTTAAGACTTCTACAACTTTATCGCCAATCTCGGTAGTGCTAAAACCCATTTTGGCGGCTTGCATAGAGTGCATGTCTTGAATAACAGCAATTTTAGCTTGTTCTACCTGTTTGGCTTCGTTTTTATAGCCCAAGTGATCAAGCATCATGTGTGCGGCGCCAATAGCTGCCATCGGGTTGATTTGGTTGAGACCAGTAAAGTTAGGTGCGGTTCCGCCAATGGGTTCAAACATTGATACGCCTTCTGGGTTTAAGTTACCGCTGGCAGCAACACCCATTCCACCTTGGGTTGTAGCGGCTAAATCGGTAATAATATCGCCAAACATGTTGGTGGTTACTATCGTATCAAAACGCTCGGGGCATTCAACCATGTAAATACAGGCTGCATCAACATGAACATAATCATACAGTACAGTTGGGTATTCTTTAGTGACTTGGTTTATTACGCGTTGCCATAAATCAAATACATAGCTAAGTACGTTTGTTTTTCCGCAAAGTGTTAATTTACCTACATAACCGGCTGCTTTTTCTTTTTCGCTCAGTCCTTTCCAAGGGCTGTTTTGATGGCGTTTTAAAACATCTTCAAAGGCAAAGCGAACACAACGCTCGACTTGTTTTTTAGTGTATATCATGTTTTGTGTGGCTATTTCGTCTTCAGTCCCTTTGTTTTCAAAAGAGCCTTGCCCAGTATATAAGTCCCCAGTATTTTCACGAACAACCACATAGTCAATATCGTCATGTGTTTTATTTTTGATAGGTGTATAGACGTTTGGGTATAATTTTACAGGTCTATAATTAATGTATTGATCTAGACCAAATCGTAATTTTAATAATATTTCTCGCTCTAATATGCCCGGAGTAATATCAGGATGGCCAATAGCCCCCAGCAAAATAGCGTCGTATGTCTTTAAATTTTCAAGTTCTTCATCGCTTAAAGTTTTGCCTGTTTCTAAATAGCGAGTGCCATTATAGTTTAGTTCTTCAAAAACAAGGTCTAATTGCAGCGATTTTAGTACTTTTAAAGCCTCGGCAATAACTTCAGGGCCGGTTCCGTCTCCGCCAATGACTGCTATTTTTTTCATGTTATTCCTCTCTTAATTAAATTTTTATGTTATAAATTTGGTTTAATGCGTTTGTCTAATTCTTTGGCAGACAGTACTTTATTAATAGCGTGTATATAGGCTTTTACAGACGCTAATAATACGTCTGTTGAAGATCCACGCCCGGTAAACACGCGTTCGCCTTTTTTTAAACGTACTACCACTTCGCCCAAAGCATCGGTGCCTTCGGTAACGGCTTGTATGGCGTAATCAAGTAATTCAAAATCTTCGTTTGCGATAGAGTCAATCGTATTGTATAACGCGTCGACAGAGCCAGCGCCTTCTTCGCTTTTTTCAATGACACCATCGGGCGTGTTTAAACGAACTAAGGCTTTTGGTCTGCTTAAATTATTCGTCTGTACTTCAAAATACTCTAAAGAATATAAAGAGTTTTCTTGATAGTTGTCATCAGATACTAGGCTATGTAAATCTTCTTCTAACACTTCTTTTTTCTTATCGGCCAATGCTTTAAAGCGCTCGAATGATTTTTGTATATCAGAATCATTTAATTTATAGCCCATTTCGCTTAATTTATCTTTAAAGGCATGTCGGCCCGAGTGTTTTCCTAATACTAAATTTGTTTTACCTAAGCCAATCATTTCAGGTTCCATAATTTCGTAAGTATTGCGTTGTTTTAGCATGCCGTCTTGGTGTATACCAGCTTCATGGGCGAAGGCGTTGCTTCCGACTATGGCTTTATTGGCTTGAACTACCGACCCTGTAATGTGGCTGACAAGGCGTGATGTTTTGGTGATTTCTTTTGTGTTGATATTAGTGAAGCAGTTAAACACCGATTCTCGTACTTTTAGGGCCATGACAACTTCTTCTAAGGCAGTGTTGCCGGCTCTTTCACCGATACCGTTAATAGTACATTCGATTTGTGTTGCTCCGTTTAGAACACCTGCTAAAGCGTTGGCAGTTGCAAGGCCCAAATCGTTGTGACAGTGAACAGAAATATCAACATTTTCTACGCCGATAACATGAATCGATAAATAACGAATTAAGTCACCAAATTCATTGGGGGTCAGATAGCCGACAGTGTCTGGAACATTAATAACGGTAGCGCCAGCCTTGATAACTTCTGAAAAAACGCGGGCTAAGAATTCGGGGTTTGAACGGCCTGCATCTTCACAAGAAAATTCAACGTCATCTACAAAGTTTCTGGCAAGTTTAACGGCTTTAACA
>JBILGQ010000114.1:0-4485 GCA_044350955.1 Candidatus Marinamargulisbacteria bacterium
CATAATAGTGAAGAAGCCGTACAAATAATAAAGTCGACTCATATTGATATTGTATTGCTTGATATTGGAATGCCAAAAATAACAGGCGATAAATTGATTAAAACGATTAAATCTCTACAAGAAACTATAAGAATTATCATGTTGACTGCCTACAAAGACGAAGAGTTGTTAGTAAGTTGCTTAAGAGATGGGGCTCATGATTACGTGACAAAGCCATTTCATTCAGATGAACTGTTACGAATGATGCATCGTCAAACAAAATTGTCAGAATTATTGCAGTTGCCGTCTTTTACTTTATCAAATCTTATAGAAAAGACGTATAGCGTTGATGGGGCTGTCGCAAAACGGTGAAGCATCTTGATAGTTGATTAACAGCGATTAGTGAGAAGAGTAGATAGGTATCTTAATAGCGACAATAAAGCCCTGATTATTTTCTCTATGACTAAAGGTTATGTCACCTTTATGTTCTTTTATTATGGCAGATACTATTTTTAAACCTATGCCTAAGTTTAAGCTTTTATTTAGTGATTGTTTGGGTGTGTCACTAATGAATCCTGTATCAGAAATAATAATTTCACAAAATTGATTTTCTATTTTATGACAAGAAATAGTGATGTGTTTGTTGGGGCTTTGACGTAAAGATTCGATGCTGTTTTTGATTACATTAATCAATACCTGATAAAGTCTGGTTTTTTTGCCAATAATTATGACAGGGCTATTCGAGTACTCTTTATGTAGTGTTATAGCTTCTGCTTGGAACAGGTTGTTGCATAAATCACAAACATCGTTGATCAGTTGGGTCATGTTTACGGGTGCTTTAGAATGAGAAAGCTTTATGCCGTGTTTAATTATATTGTGAATAGTGGTGCTTAATTTTTCGAATTGACTTGAACTATTTTGAATAAATTGACGCGTTAACTCGCTTTGCATACAACTGTAAATATAGTCTTTTAATTTTGGGGTATCGTCTAATTGCTTGAGTAAGTTTAGTTCAAAAAAATTAAATGAATGATAACTTAGATCTTCATTGATTAGCTTATTTGTTAAAAGCCATTTAACAGTATAGCCTATTTCTAGTTGGTAGCTTGTTTCTATCTGAGTCAAAATAAATGGATCTATCTGTTGTTCGATAAAATGATCAGATAATAAATCTAAATTTAGTTTAAATATACTGAGAGGATTATTGATTTCATGTGCAATTTCTTTTTTCATGGTTTGAATATCTGAATTTTCTTGTAGTTTTTCGGCCATCGCAAGATTCGCTTGTGATTTTTCTATTTCAATATGCAGTTGTTTGCTTAAACTTTGATTCATTTTTTCTATAGATTTATTTAATTCAAGTAAAGCTAAATTAGATTGTTTTAATTTTTTTGTGTAGATTAAGCGATCTAGTACAACTATTAAGTAATAAACAAAAAATGATAATTCTTCTTTTAATTTTTTACTTTTATCAGGTTCTTCTGCACTTACGGCTAAAACGCAATGTAGTGAAGAAAAAGAATGAATAGGCACTAAAATACAATCATCGTTAAGTGATAGTGTATGTATTGATGTAGCAAGGGTGAATTGTTTATAGGTGGTTATTTCGCTTTTGTTATAAAAATACGAAATAATGGCGTCTTTGAATTCGCTGGAAGAAGATAATTCATGATCGACATTGGCTAGAAATGTGGGGGTAATAATCCATTTTACATGGTTTATTTTTTTGTATTTAGATAATTTATCAAACAGTTCTTCAAATAAAATAGCTTCGTCTTGAATAGGCAGGAGGTTAATAAGTAAATCTTTCATTGTTGAGCGAGCTTAAGCTCCACAAAAAATGATTTCAGCATACTGATTTATAGTATGATCTATTAAAATACTGTCCATCGAATATAATGCTAAATCGTTATGACGTTTTTTTGCAAGTCCAATTACAAATTTTTTATCGTGAGTGTAGCACATATAAACAGAATTTTCGTTTAAGTGGGTCATTTTTTTAACGAGTACATATTGCCCCTTGCAAAGAACAGGGAAAAATTCCTCAGAGTCAATTTTAACACAACTGCAATTGGTGAATTCTTTGTATAAAGGTAAGGAGATATCAATGCTTTGCTTTGTAGCTTGATTTTGTGTTGAAAATAATTGATCTAACTGAAGTAGTTTAAACGATTTGATGGCTATCGATTGTTTGTCTTCATCTTTTTCTAATGAGTATCCAGATTTTAGAAGCAACTGCGCATAATCCAACTCAAGGGGAACAGATATTTGTTTTAGTAAATGTGGATGTGGTTTTTTTATTTTACCCGTTTCAAGGCGATATAAAATGCCGTAAGGGATATTGGCTACTTCAGAAAGACTGATGAGAGTGTGTTTCTTTTTTTTACGTGAGTAATGTAAAATTTCATGTAATTCCATAATTAATTGATCTTAGCAAATTTACGTCATTTGAGCAAATTAAAACAAAAAAGAATCACAATAAATATTTACAAAAGAATAATAAATATTAATAATAATCAAATATGAATATTATTCTAATTATTGATGATGTTAAGCATGATTTGCGTGAGTTATCACAGCTTGTAAAGACTATAAAATGGACGCAGTGTTTTAATTGCGAAGAAGGGATTGCTAAATTATCTGTAAACGCAACAGATATAGCCGCTGTATTTGTGTCGGATTCTTTAAGTTTTTTATCGGGGCCACAAGTACAAAAAATTATTAAATCACAGTATTACGATCTTCCTGTTATTATTACGTATTCAAAAAAAGCCTTGTCTGATTATGTGCGTGGCAATGAGACACAGCATTGTCTTGCTAGTTGCCTTGATTTTAAATTGTTGCAAAGGCGGTTGTTCAAAATATGATTTGTTAGTCTGACTTGTAGCACATTCCTGAATGCTTTAAACTGGTGTTCTACTAAAAAATGAGCAAAGAGGATGAGCATGTCAGAGCAAAAAGAAGATCTATTAAGAGACATTAAAAAATCAGTCAATCTACCTAAAACATCGTTTCCGATGCGGGCCAATTTAGCTCAAAATGAACCTCAAACAATTAAAAAATGGCAAAAGAAAACTGTCTATAAACAGCTGCTTGATAAATATGAGGGATGTGAGACTTTTGTGTTTCATGATGGGCCGCCCTATGCAAACGGTAATATTCATGTGGGGCATTTGTTAAATAAAGTCTTAAAAGACTTTGTTGTGCGCAGTCAGTTTTTATTAGGAAAACGCTGTCCGTTTACACCAGGCTGGGATTGTCATGGGCTTCCGATAGAACATAAAGTGATGCAGGAATTAACTGCAAATGGACAAATTGATAAAATAAAAGCTTTAGATTTGGATGTTCAAAAAAGTGCTATACGTAACGAATGTAAGCAGTACGCGTCTAAATATATAAAATTACAAGCAAAACAAATGCAATCATTGCTTACTCTTGCTGATTACGATGCCCCGTATTTAACCATGTCGAAGCAGTTTGAAGCGTCGTGCTTAGAGGTATTTGCTGGCTTGGTTAAAGAAGGCATTGTATACAGAAAATTAAAGCCTGTGCATTGGTCTATTGCCAATCAGACAGCTTTGGCTGAAGCTGAGTTAGAGTATTATGATAGACATGATACCTGTGTGTATGTGGGGTTTAAGTCGCAAAATTCTTCTGAACTTCATCGACTGTTTGGTAGTAAAGCCACCGGAGATATTTACTTTTTAATTTGGACTACAACGCCATGGACATTGCCAGCAAATTTAGCTGTAGCTTTGCATAAAACAGCTGATTATAGCTTGGTGTCGGTATCAGGGCGTTTTTATATCATTGCTAAAGAATTGATAAACTCTGTTCAACAAAATACAAAACAAATTATCGAGTCTTTGACTTCTGTTAAAGGGGAGGCTCTTTTAGGGCAGCGTTATGTTCATCCCTTTATTGAACAAGAGTCACCTGTGTGTCATGCCGACTATGTTAGTTTAGATGCTGGTACTGGGATGGTTCATATTGCACCTGGGCATGGGGTAGACGATTATTTGGTGGGTTTGGAGCAGGGGTTAAAGGTATACTGCCCAGTAAAAGCCGACGGGACTTATGATGATACGGCGCCCGGATTTTTACAGGGCCAATTAATTTGGGATGCTAATAAGACAATTGTTCAGATTTTAGGCGAATCAGGGCATTTATTTTTTGACTATGTAATCAATCATAGTTATCCGCATGATTGGCGCTCGAAAACGCCGGTTATTTTTAGAAGTACCGAACAATGGTTTATTTCGGTAGACGATGCTTTGCAGTCGACTAATCAATCGCTACGACAAATGGCGTTAAATAGTATTGATAACGAGATACAATTTTATCCGGATTGGGGACGAAAACGCCTAAGGGGTATGCTAGAGTCACGCCCGGATTGGTGTATTTCTCGGCAACGTTCTTGGGGATTACCTATTCCGGCTTTTGTTTCTAATTCACAGTTATTGTTAAGCGAAAAATCGGTTTTGGCGATTTCAAAATTATTTGCTG
>JBILGQ010000120.1:0-4282 GCA_044350955.1 Candidatus Marinamargulisbacteria bacterium
GTGAAGATACAACAAAGAATATAGATATCAGTGGTGTATTTAGTGATGTAGATGGTGATGAATTAACGATCGTTGCCAGTTCTTCAGATACTGCAATATTTAGTGTCGAACAATCAGGAAATACTATCGTTATAACGCCGGTTAGTAATGTAAGCGGAGTTGCCAGTGTAATATTAACAGCAACAGATAGTTCAAATGCAGAGAAAGAGCATACATTTACAGTGACTGTTAATGCTGTGAATGATGCGCCCCAGTTTATTAGTTCAACAAATTATGTCATTACAGTGAATTATGGTGTTGCTATTGGCTCGTTTGAGATACATGATGTTGAAGGAGATGCTATTATTTATAGCATGGGAACTGCAAATGATTCCTCATTATTTACTATTGATGAAGAAGTAGGTGAAATACGTTCGCTTTCAACAATAAAGGATCAAGGGAGCTATTTTATTGAGATTAAAGCTACTGATGGAAGCGATTATACTAGCACAAGTTTGATTGTAGATGTTGTAAAAGACACGCGTTGTTTTGCCCATGATTTTGAAAATGTAGGAATGGCCATTTCTGAATTGCTTGGGGGCGAGACTTTGTTAGTTCCATGTGATATTGAAAGTAATTCGGTTGAATTGGCTTTATCGAATAAATCGATGGATGTTGCAGGAGAGGCTCGTTTAAATGATACGTCTGTAACATTAGAATCAGCTTCATTTTCGGCTGAAAAGATTATTTTATCAAACAGTACTATGTCTATGAGTAATAATTCAGAATTATTGACAGATATTTTAGAGTCAATTGAAGATGCTACACTTATTTTAGATGAAACATCTGTAGTAAATGTGGCGAATATTGTGAATCCTGGTAAAACAATGACCTTTCAAAATGGTACTGTAAAATCCCAACAGGTTACCGGTAATTTGATATTTAATAACGAGTCTCGCATATTTCCAATAGATTGTTCAAAAACTTTAGTAGTAGACGGTGATGTAAGCATGCAAGATTCTACTCTATATACTTATTTGAATGTAAATAAAGCATCATTCAAATCTACAAATTTTAATATTAGTTCAAGTAAACTAATTGTCAGGATATCAGATCTTGCATGCGATGCCTCGGAATTTAATTGGTCTGATTTTTATGACGAACCTTCAAATAATAGAAGTAAATTGATTACTAGCTTTAATTCAGGCGATACTTATGATGTATTAGATTTTGAGAATATTTCAGGCGAATTTGATACTATTGAATTACCAACATTACCAGAAGGATTAGAATGGGATATTAGAAACTTATATATAAGTGGTGAAATTTCTGTTGTAAGTTCAGTTAGTGATAGGGATGTACAAATAGTTGATAGTCAAGTTTTGGCATATCCTAATCCCTTTAGAATTAGTCGCGATGATTCATTTGAACTTGGATTTGAAATAAATAAAGATGTTGATTTAGAGGTGCATGTATACAATATGTTGACGCAGTTAGTAGTGGAGAAAACAGTAAGCGTTGAAAGAGATGTTTATACGAGGATAACGATAGATAAATCAGAGTTTTCATCAATTAATGCTGGGGTTTATCTCTATTTTATACTTTATAATGGCAAGGTGATAGAAAAAGGCAGATTAGGGATATTGCCATAAACAGAAAAGCCCCAATAGATTAGATAAATTGGGGCTTTTTTAGTTTTAAGACTTTAAAATATTATAGTGCTTTTTTTACCAATTTACCGACGATAAACCCAGCAATAGTAAATTTGATTAGATGACTTAGAGCCCAAGCAGCAGCTAATATGGATGGAATGGGCATATAAGCGTAAGAACCTAAACCAGATAAAGTACCGATAAGCAAACCTACGATTACACCGAGTTTAATACCATTTGATGCATTTTTTTCTTTAACCAATTGGCAATAAATAAGTACAAATAATAGGGAGCTCACTATAGTAATAATATTCATAAAAACTGGCATCATTTCAGATTCAGGGCGCCATAAATGCATAGTTTGCATATAGAGGCCCATTAACAAATTTCCATGAATAATAATATCCAATATTATCCAGGTAATTGTCACAGCAAGCGTAGCTAGAAGACGTTGTTTCATAATAAAACTCCTTTTTTTAATGAGATAAATAAATATAACATGATTTTTTAGGGATAGGGTAGCTATTATTGTTGACCATTGGGTGGGTATTAATTAATAATTCAAAAATCAATTAATAAAATTATTAAATATAAATGAGGGTGATTATGTCTCTGGTTTTAGTTGGATTTAAAGGTACTGCAAATGCTTTAAAGAAGATGTTCGAAAATAAGCAAAAGAGTGATGATCAAAAGACCTGGAGAGTGTCGCAAGTTAAAGTAAAAAATATTAATGAATTACGCAAGGTGATCGAGTTAAGAATTGGCGATTGGTTTAATTCAGAAGAAGAACTTAAGGCTGTTTTGTCGAAAGATGATCTTTTTATTAAAGAATTTTTAACAAGTTTGAAAAATAAAATTAAATCTGAAAGACAAAATAAATCTGATTCAATTAAAATAATTTATAACAAACTTGAACCTTTTCAAGCTATTTTTTTTGTTTCTCTATTAAAAGCTTGTATGAGATCTAATGTACTTAAACATGACTGCTTTTTTTTGGGATTATCTATAGTATCTCTATTATCTATAAATCATGAAAATTCTTGCGTATTTTTAGAATCAGGTAATGAAGCAAAACATAGCGAGGGGGCTTTAAAAGAAGGCATTGTTGATGAAAATTTTATAGTGCATCTAAATTTTTATTTAGAAGAAATACTTAAAAAAACTAATCCATCTGTAATTGAGATTGTTTCAATTATGCATGCTTTTTCAAATTTTTGCTGCTTACAAAATGTTAAAGAACAATTGCTAAAAACTTCTTTTTTTGAGTCTTTAAAACAATGTTTAGATCCATTAAAAGATATACATGTGCTGCTTGCTAGCACTTTGTTATTAGTAAATTCTGTTAAAACTTTGCAGCTTGATAATGAAATTGATCAATTATATTTAGAAAGATTGTTAAAAATTGAAGTTTTTAAAGATATTCAACACTTTATCCTACATAAAAATTCAGATTTAGCATTATACTCATTGCAGGCTCTGACTATTTTATCTCCATTATGGAAAAAAGAGATAGGGGAGTATGATATTCATTTAACATTATTTGATTGTATCTCTCAGTCTAATGATGCACGTGTTTTTCGTGAAGCAAAAAATATTTTAATAAACTATTATTGGGATTATAAATCTCCTGTCACAGAGCCTATTGTGTGCTCATTGATTAGTGGGTTAAATAACAATTTTAAAGAATATCGCTTAGCTATTAAAGAAGAAGAGGGGGCGGTGAAAGGTGATGTTGTTTTAGTAAATGACAGTATGCTTAAAAGTTCGATAATTCGCTCAAGAATAGTTAGTTTAACTGAAGTTGCTTTGGAAATTAGAATGCATAAAGGGTTTGAAGAAAGTTTTGTTTCTAAAAATGGGATTGTTGAGTTATTGAAATTGTGTAAAGACGGTGGAGGAAATTTTACAGACGCTGTCAGATTTTTAGAAGATCATTTTAAATACAGTACTGTAGAATATGAATTAAAAGATAAATTTGAGCAGGCATTTTTGAATATGAAAGTTGCTTTAAACTTAAAAGTATTACAAAAAGATCTGATGTATTCGGTTGATAAGGTACCTATTGTTATTAACTATTAAGTGAGTCTTTATGATTTTTTAAAATAAATTAATTAAATATAAATGAGGTTAATAATGTCTCAGGTTTCGGCTGTGGTTAAAGTAAACAATAATGATTCTAAAAAGAATATAGAATGCATGTTCAAAAATAAGCAGAAAAAAGATGTTCAAAAGACGTGGAGCGTTTCGCAAGTTAAAATTAAAAAGGGTAATGAATTACGTAAGGTGATTGAGTTAAGAGTTGAGGATTGGTTTAATTCTGAAGAAGAAATGAAGATTATTTTGTCGAAAGATGATCTTTTTATTAAAGAATTTTTAACATGTTTAAATAGTAAAATTGAGTATGAGAGACGAAATAAATCGGATTCTATTAATATTATTTATAAAAAACTTGATCTTTTTCAAGTTGAATTTTTTAGGGCCCTCTTAAAACGAGGTAAGAGTTCTAATGGGCTTAAAAATAGCTGCTTTTGTTTGGGATTGTCTATTATATCTTTGTTATTTACTAATCGTGAAAATATTAGCGTATTTTTAGAGCCTTGTAATGAAACAAAACAAACAGGGGGCGCTTCAAAAGAAGGTCATGTTGATGA
>JBILGQ010000115.1:0-4442 GCA_044350955.1 Candidatus Marinamargulisbacteria bacterium
CCCTCCTAATCGTAAGAAAGGATTTATATTTTCTTGTTTTTTTAAATAATCGTTCGCCTCAAAAATTCCTGTGCGTTGAAAAATACGAGTTGTTAGGGTAATGCCAAAAGCTACATGGTTACCATACATTTTTGTCGTGTCACTTAGTAAGTTTTTAGTTATTAAAGAAAAACTACCAGTTGAAAGTGTCTGAACACTGGCAACTGCTGACAGAGGCGCTCTCACAAGTTGTTCAAAGCAAGACACTCCAGCCATCCCTCCATAAAGTAATAAGGCATTTTTATAAGGTTCATTGCCAGGCGCTTGCCCTTTATTAGACGGCTTTGAAAGCCTGCCTGCAGTTGTTATATTATTTTCGCTATGAAATGGGTTTTGGCTATGAAATGGAGACGTGGAAAGAGATCGTAAAATTGAAAGCATATAGACTCCTCTTATTTATTTTAATATTTTAGAAATGATTAATGCTTTTTATAAAAAGCAAATGAAACAAGTATTCATTCAAACTTTTGATAGCTTATTTTTTTGTGATCATTGAGCAGATTCACAACATAGATTGTGGCTATAAGAGTTTGATTTGTTTATTTTTGATTATTTAATATGTAAAACATTTTGTCAATTACATATTTCGAATTAATAATTGACGCATCGCCTCCTTAATTTTTAAATACATCACTAATATAACCGAACTAGTTTGGTTTTGTAAAGAATGTAAATTATGTTTATTTTTAGTGAATTGTGCTCAAGTTGTCGAAGGCTATATATTTAAAAGGGTACTGAGTAAATCAAAGTCAGAAGACAGAAATTATAAAAAATTTGCTGGTACTTGAACAATATTTTCAGCCAGTAGTTCTACTTGATTAGCATTATTTATGATGATTCCAAAAGGAGCGTTATAGTCTTTTATGAATTGTTTTAGGTGTCTTAGCTGCTCTGATTTTGTGCGGATTCCATACTTTATTTCTATAGGAATTATGCCAAAATCTCCCGATAAAATTAAATCTATTTCAAATCCATTTTTGCTTCGCAGGTAAGAATAGTTCCACTGGGAATATAAGTGGCTATTAAGCCCTTTTAAAATTTCTTCTATGACATAGGCTTCAAAATTAAATCCTACAGCCGGGTAACTGCTTAATTGTTCTGTTTTTTTGATGTTTGCTAAATAATGTTGCAAACCGCTGTCTCGAAAAATTCCTTTTGGGCGTTTGATCATTGATTTTTTTAGGCTTTTTTCTAGCGGGTAAATCATGCGCCAAACAAAGGTTTTTTCGGCAATATCTAAGTAGTCACCGATACTGACCTCAGAAGTATTGAGTGAACGACCTAGCATAGATTTGTTTATTTCACGCCCTGATAATTCGCTTAACATGCGAATCATGCGTCGATAGGTAATTAACTCTAACCTTGGGAATAATTTTCTGACATCCCGTTCGATATAAGTTTGAAAATAACTTTTCATCCAAGCATCATAAAAGACAGGATTACTTGAAAGGCTGGGTTCTGGGTAGCCTCCCTTAAGAAAAAAGTGCTGTAATTGTGTAAAAGAGACTGTGGGTTTTAAGCTTTTGAATTGTTGTATGCTGGTAGGGCTTAAAGGGTTCGTAAACAGCGTATAAAAATCAGATTGATTTTTTTGGTAGTACTCGTTACACGTTAAAGTGCCTAGCTCTATTATGGAGCAACGGCCAGCCAAACTTTCTGATAACGATTTAATTAATTCGGGTGAACTAGAGCCTGTTAAAATAAAGCGATTTTTTTCTTGTCTATTTTGATCGATAACGACTCTTAATTCTTTAAAGAGATCTGCTGATAACTGCGCTTCATCAAATATAATATGTGTTGGGTTTTCTTTGAAAAAGAAACTTGGATCGTTGTGAATTAAGTCGTAATCTGGCCCATGTTCTAAATCGAGATATCGCCAAGTAGGGCGTAGTTTTTTTGATAACGTTGTTTTGCCACATTGCCTGACGCCCAGTATGGCAACAGCCGGAAATAAATTTAGCAAAGTATTCAGTTTACTTTCAGAATTTCGTTTTAATTCAGACATAATCTAATGATACATTAGAAATGTTCTGAGTTAAACATTTTTATCACTATAACTCAGACAATTTCTAACGATGTATTAGATTTTATCTGATTTTTTAGGGTTTTAGAAGGGGCTTTAAATAACGCCCTGTATACGATGCTTTTACTTTTATGATTTCTTCTGGGGTCCCGGTAGCTACAACAGACCCCCCTTTATCGCCCCCATCGGGGCCAATGTCTATGAGGTGATCGGCTGTTTTGATGACATCTAAATTATGTTCGATGATAATGACTGTGTTGCCTTGGTCTACCAATTTGTTTAGTACCTCTAATAAGCATTTAATGTCTTCAAAATGTAGGCCGGTTGTAGGCTCGTCTAATAAATAGCAGGTTTTTCCGGTGCTTCTTTTGCTTAGTTCTTTGGCTAATTTTATGCGTTGAGCTTCTCCGCCGCTTAATGTTGTTGCGGCTTGTCCGATGTGTACATAGCCTAAACCTACTTCTTCTAGGGTTTTTAATTTATTGTAAATAGCCGGAATATGTTTAAATATCTCGCAGGCATTGTGTACAGTCATGTCTAATACATCTGAAATAGAATAGTTTTTGTATTTTACTTCTAAAGTCTCTTGATTGTATCGTTTTCCGTTACACACATCGCAGGTAACATAGACGTCTGATAAAAAATGCATTTCGATTTTAATTAGGCCGTCGCCTTCACAGGCTTCACAGCGCCCGCCCTTTACATTAAAGCTAAATCGGCCCGCTTTATAGCCTCGAATTCGAGCTTCTTTTGTTTGGGTAAATAAATCTCGTATGGGTGTAAATAAACCAATATAAGTCGCCGGGTTTGATCGAGGGGTTCTGCCTATTGGGGTTTGATCTATTGTAATGACTTTATCCAGATGTTCTAAGCCCTTTAAACTGTTATAAATACCCGGCGCTTCTGTGCTGTTGTAAAAGTGCTGCATCATCGCTTTGTGTAAAACATCGTATAATAAGGTGCTTTTTCCAGATCCTGATACCCCTGTAATGCATATTAATTTGCCCAGAGGTAATGTGATGTCTATGTTTTTTAGGTTGTGTTCTCTAACGCCTGTGATGATTAATTCACCTTTGTTTTTTGGATTTCTTCTTTGAGTGGGAACGTCGATTTTTTTCTTTCCTGTCAGATATTGCGCTGTAAGCGTGTTTGATTGTTTAAAGTCGCTTAAAGAGCCACTAAATTCTAGATTGCCACCATGAGACCCTGCGCCTGGACCTATTTCTATGACATAATCTGAGGCTAAAATAGTAGCTTCATCATGCTCTACTACTAGCAAAGAATTGCCTAAATCGCGCAACGATTTTAAAGTTTCGATTAATTTTTCGTTGTCTTTTTGATGCAGGCCAATACTGGGTTCGTCTAATACATACAAAACACCCGTTAAAGCCGAGCCGATTTGCGTGGCTAGGCGAATGCGTTGAAATTCTCCTCCAGATAATGTTGCCGATTGCCGAGATAACGATAAATAGCTTAATCCAACGTTATTTAAAAAGTTTAAGCGATTGATAATTTCTTTTTTGACTTGGCTAATAATTTCTATTTCTTTTGAGCTAAAAGGAATGGCCTGAATCGACTCTAATAATTTATGCAAAGGCATATCGATAAGTTGTTGAACGCTGTAGCCATGTACAGTTACATAAAGAGCCCCTTTGTTTAAGCGGGCTCCGTTACATACCAAACAGTGTTTTTCAGACATTAAAGATCTAAAATAAAAGCGTTTGCTTTCTTTATAGGTTTGAGCGAATAGTCGTCGTAATAACGGGATAATACCTTGCCATGACGGATTGTCTATTACCGTGTTTTGCGATGAATAGGTGTTTAGGTCAACGTCTTCGCTGCCATAAAAGAGTACTTTTTTTTGTTTCTCTGTTAGCTTGTTATAAGAACTGTCTAGGGTGAATTTGTAGGTTTCGAATAATGGGGCAAGCGTTTTTTGTATGCTTACTGATTGTAAATTAATAAAGCGACTTATGCTTAGTCTTAAGGGTTTTTCAGGGTCGCTTATGACCAGGCTCGGATCAAAATCTTTGTACTCACCTAAGCCGTTACAAGTGCCGCAGGCTCCAATTGGGGAGTTAAATGAAAAAAGACGTGCACTTAATTCTGGCAGTACAAAATCGCAATGGGGGCATGAGAGCGATTCTGAAAATAAATGCTCTGTTTTAGAGTCTTCTTTAAAAACAGTTACTAGTCCTTTAGACCGTGTAATAGCGCTTTCAATTGATTGAAATAGGCGTGATTCGTTGTCTTTATTTAAAGTAAGTCTATCTACAACAAGACGTATGCTGTGTTTTTTCTTTTTATCTAAGTTAATATCTGAATCGAGTCGTTGTATGTCTCCGTTTATTTCAACGCGTGTGAAGCCTTCTTTTAGAAG
>JBILGQ010000116.1:0-4385 GCA_044350955.1 Candidatus Marinamargulisbacteria bacterium
ACTAGCCTCGCCTCGTTTTGTTTTTGCAGCTATTTGAACTTTGGCAACGTCTTTTACCAAAACAGGTCTTCCAAGATGTACGCCTATAACGGAATTTTCGATTTCCTCAACAGTTTCTACACGTCCTAAAGGCCGAATCAAATACTCTAGGCCATCAATATCAATAAAACCCCCTGTAGTATTATTGCTAATTTTAGACAGAACCTCTTGAAACGCTTCTAAAGAAATGCCTCTCTTCTGAAGTTTTTCACTAGAAAGCAACACCTGAAATTGCTTCACGTCCCCGCCCATAACCACTACTTGGCTAACACCCGGAAGGGCCATCAATCGAGGATGTATCGTCCAATCGGCTAAAGTTCGTAATTCCTGCGCCGATACGCTAGAGTCTGGCGAAGTTAGCCCAATAAATTGAATCTCTCCCATAATCGATGAAACTGGCCCCATCATCGGCATCATTCCGGGCGGAAGTTTCCCCGACAAAAGTTGAATCCTCTCTGAGATTAATTGCCTATTCTGATAAATCTCTGTTCCCCATTCAAATTCAACCGTGACAATAGAAATACCAATCCCACTAGACGATCGAATACGAACAACCCCCGGAATACCATTTAACACCGATTCAACAGGCATAGTAACCAAGGTTTCAACTTCATCAGGTGCAAGGCCATGACTTTCGGTTAAAACCGTAACCGTAGGCCGATTCAAATCAGGAAAAACATCTATAGGTAAATGAGACCCAACCCAAATGCCATAACTCATCAAAACAGTGGCTAAAATAAGCACAGCCACTCTTTTTCGCAAACAAAAACGAATAATTGCGTCTAACACAAAGAAACTCCTAAAAATTATTAATAACTAAAGAAAAAAAATTTAGGTGAATTTTGGAGGACGAAAAATT
This sequence comes from Candidatus Marinamargulisbacteria bacterium, assembly GCA_044350955.1. Taxonomy (GTDB): domain Bacteria; phylum Margulisbacteria; class Marinamargulisbacteria; genus JBILGQ01. Next base: position 899 of record JBILGQ010000116.1, read on the forward strand.
AAAAAAGGCGTTTTTTCTCCTTCAAAAGAAGATTGAAACGGAGACATATAAGCATCTATATGTAATCGAGGCAAATAATTTTGGGGTGAAATCAAAATATCTGATAAATAAATAGGTGTTTGAGTAAAATAAAAATGCGTATGTTCTGAGTCGCCAGAAGACTGTGGATTATGTTGATGATGCCGATGATGCAGCCCCGAGCTTTCAGCAGAATAATTATCGCATTTTAGATCATGACAGTAATCAGATACATGATCGTTTATCTGAGTAAAATTTTTCATCGCACTTAACTGATTCAAAAATAAAAAACTATACAAAACTAAAATAAAAAGAATGAATTTTCTTCGATGCATAAAAAAAATTATAGTATAAGCGTCGTGATATGCAAAGATGTAGTGAAGCACTGTAGCATCTTTTCTAATAATTATCAGCCTGCTCCTGCTCAGATGCCGTTTTTCCTCTGTACCTTAATGCTCCAGCAGAACCTACCGAAAACGCCATGTTTTCTCCTTAAATTTTTTTGTTATATTTTTTAGATTTTTTAAGGAAAATCCGTTTTAATGTTCATTCTTTGCCTGTCACACCAAATACATCCTTCACTATTTCAATCATTTTTACATTATTAGTGTTTACAGCCGCCACCCACAAATCTTTTTTTTCTGCCGGTGTTAATATATCACCAGTCACCCCATATCCTTTTAGCTCCTGTACTAACTCAAAGTTCTGAAAAATTACGGCCTCAAAAATTTTTGTTTTTTTTGCTTTACATGCAAATTTTTCATAATCAACAGTCACCCCTGATTCATCTAATGCTTTAAATACTTCAGGATTACGATGATAGTTGGCCACTTTCAATATAAGTCTTTCAGATTCTATCGGCAATTCTTCACCGGTTACACCAAGATTGCGCAACTGTCTTATAAACGCAGCATTATTCTCTGCCACAGCATATGATAATAACTCATAGTTATAAGTTAATTTTGATGTATCATTAATAGCGCCACAGGTATAAAAAACTTTAAGTAAATCGGCATTATTATGCTCTGCAGCCCTTATCAACACAAATCTTCTAGGGTGAACTTCCAATTTATCGATAGTCACACCAAAGCTGCGTAGCTCTTCAACTAAACGACAGTTATTATCACTTGCAGCCTTCATTAGCAATAATCCTTTATAGTTCGGTAATAAATCGTTTCCGATCACGATATTCTTGCGCAACAATTCAAGTATGGCAACGGCCATATCGTTCAAAATTTTTACAATACCACTTTTCCCCCCAATCGCTGCCGATGCTTTATGCTTCAATCCAGATGAATCTTTGCTCGACAAGTCCAAATGCTTCCGAACTGCTTTTTGTATCTTCTGTGCTGCTGCCCTTTTTTGTCCATCCATTGTTACTACCGTAGTATTTACTGAAGATTTTACTGAATAAGCCATATGTTTCTCCTTAATTTTTTTTAGATTTTATAAATTACTTCAAACCCCTTGTTAATAACAATAACTTCTATACTGCAGATTCACCAGTAACACCTAATATATTTAGCTCTGCAACTAAATTGTTATTATTTTTTGCAATTAACAATAACTCTTTTTGTTCTGCTTGACTTACACCCTTGCCCGTCACACCCAATTCACTCAATTTTCTAACTAAATCTAGACTACCAGAATTTATAGCTGCTAATAATAACCATACTTTATGTTTTGGCGTTAATTCCTCACCTCTCACTCCACAACTACCCAATGCGTCAAGTAAATGGGGACCATTCTTTATGGCAGATACCAATAGAAGACCTTTCTCTTCTATTGGTAATCCCTCGCCTGTCACCCCAAATTTATGAAGACTTTCAATCATACAAAGTTTCGATATAATGGGTTTATCACTTGTCATAACATCTAACAAAGCATTACGCTTATCTACATACGACAACCCCTCACCCGTCACACCCATTAATTTTAAATATGACATTAACACCATCTGCGTTGGGTCTTGATCCCTTACAACGTCCAATGCAAGCTCTTGTTTTACATCCTCTGACAACCCATCAAAGGTCACTCCAATTGCTTTCAGTTGGCCGATTAAACCCACATTTTTATTCTTAAAAACTTTAAGCAGCAATTCGTTTTTTTCTTCGCTCGTCAAACCTTTACCTGTCACCCCAAATCGTCTTAGTCCCTCGATTAATTCTAAATTATCATGTTCGACAGATTTAAATAATAACGCTCTTTCCTCTTCATCTGTCCAATCTTCACTAAGTATGCCAAAGCTGGGCAATTTTGCAAGCAAAGCAACATGATTATTTTCCACCACCACAAAACATAAGCCTTTTTTATCCTCATCTGAAAATTGCGTATTAAATGCCCCCATACATTCCAAAATTTTGACTAAATCATAATCACGACATTTCGCAGCTTCAAATAATAATGTTTTCTTATCAGAATCCAACAAGTTGTCAGCACGCACACCAAACACATCCATTGTCATAGCCAAAGCAACAGCTTTATGCTTTACCGCTAGCAACAGCAAGTCTCTTATTGCCTCATCTGATAGTCCCGACCCTGTCACTTGTAACTCACTCAACTCTTTGATTAACTCTTGATTTTCACCATACTTAGAATTTACAACATCCAAAAATATCGCCTTTTTTTCTTCACTTGATAAACTATCCGCTACCACAGCAGATCTCTTAAGCACTTCAAGCATGTCATAGCGACTTTTATAGAGACTTGAGAAACAAAATTTATTAATTTTTAAAACTCTTAACAATAAAAAACCTTTCTCTTCTGGCGTTAATCCCTTACCCGTCACTCCACAACTATCCAATGCTTTAACTAAATCAGAATTTTTATAGTTTATAGCTGTTAACAATAGAGTATATTTATATTGAGACTGTAACTCTTCACCCGTCACTCCACAACTACCCAATGCTCTAACTAAATCAGGATTTTTATAGTTTATAGCTGTAAAAAATAAAAGACCTTTCTCTACTGATGATAATTTCTCACCCCTCACTCCACAACTACCCAATGCTCTAACTAAATCAGGATTTGCCCATTTTATAGCTGCTAACAATAGATCATATTTATGTTTTAGCTGTAACCCCTCGCACGTTATTCCACAACTACCCAATGCTTTAACTAAATCGGGATTTGTCCATTTTATAGCTGCTAACAAAAAAAGACTTTTCTCTTCTAGCGGTAATCCCTCACCTGTCACCCCAATTTTACCAAGACTTCTAATCATACTAGTTATCAATACATTAGGATTATCATTTGTCATAACACTTAATAAAGCATTTCTCTTATCTTCATACGACAACTCTTTACAACTACCCAAGTTTTCAACTAAATCGGGATTATTTTCTTTTATAGCGATTAACAATAACTTTTTTTTATCTGCCAAACTTAAGCCATCACCCGTCACACCAGATGCGCGTAGCTGGTTAATTAATCTAAAATCATTCCTAATGTCCGCATCAAGCAACAACGT
>JBILGQ010000006.1:0-14081 GCA_044350955.1 Candidatus Marinamargulisbacteria bacterium
AAGCGACCCAAAACGATTGTCTTTCGAGATAGTTTGCCAAAAAGCAATGTAGGTAAAATTTTACACCGGGTATTGCGTGAAGAGTCCGCCAAAGAATTTGAAAATAAAATCAAACAAGATTCTTTAAATCGCATGACTTAGAGCTAGTATTTTTTTTAGCCGTTTAATTTTTAGCTAAAAAAATGTATAGTATCTGAACAGTGACAAACAAAAATTTTCTGAAAGCTTATAAAAGTAATGAAGATAAAATTTTATCGTCATTATTAGAAGAAATTCGCAATAACCCTCATTTTTCGGCCACAAATCTCATAGGACATTCAAGTTTGGCTGCTAATACTAAGGAATTTTTAACTCAAATTTTTAAAACATTAGACTCTAATAGTTTACCTGATGTCTCAAAAAAAATGCTTGAACCAATAATCGCCTTATGGGACAGCTTAATTAAACAACAAATACAAGCCGGTTTTAGTTCGAAAGACATGGCTTTGTTAATTTACGCTCTAAAATCGACTATGCATTCTGCAGAAGAGCATGAAGTAATGCTAGAAGATACAAAAAAACGGCAACTTGATAACGTTCTAGATTTATTAGGCATGTTAACATTTGAGATGTATTCGATTGAAAATGAAAAAATCATTTCAGCTAAAAACAATCACATTCATTATTTACAGCAAACTAACAGTAAATTCTCGAATCAACTTATCGGAAACTCCCCTATTATGCATCAACTATATAAAACGATAGGCCTAGTACTTGAAAACGATTTAACAGTTTTATTAGAAGGTGAATCTGGTACCGGAAAAGACTTAATTGCAAGCACCATTCATAACAATTCAAAGCGCAGTAAAAAGCCTTTCATTGCCATTAACTGCGGGGCTATTCCGAAAGATTTAATAGAATCTGAATTGTTTGGTCATGAAAAAGGGGCCTTTACCGGCGCCGATGAACAGCGCATCGGAAAATTCGAACTAGCCGATGGTGGCACTTTATTTTTAGATGAAATTGGCGATTTACCCCTAGAATTACAAGTAAAACTATTACGAATTTTGCAAAACAAAAGCGTAGAACGCGTGGGCGGAAAACACTCTATTCCACTTAACGTCAGAATTATTGCCGCCACCAATCAACCCTTAAAACAATTGGTAGACGAAAAAAAATTCAGATTAGATTTATATTATCGATTAAATGTGTTCCCAATTTTTGTTCCTCCATTACGTGAACGAAAAGAAGACATAGCGCTATTAGCCCAATTCTTCATAAAAAAATACGCCAAAGAATTTGAACTCAAAGAAAGCATATTAACAGATGAAGCCACAATATTTTTATCAAACCAATATTGGGAAGGAAATATCAGAGAACTAGAAAATGTCATACAACGCTCATTAATTTTGGCGCAAGGCGACCCAATCACATCAGCTATACTAAGCCTAAAACCAGGGCAAATAGAACAACGCTTACTTCAAGCCCCCCAACCAAAAGCTAGTAGCAGCCCCCAAGAAGACACTTTAATGACGCTAGAAGAAGCCGAAAAAAAAGCTATAGAAATAGCGTTAAGTAACAAAAAAAATAATTATCTACAGGCAGCTAAAGCGCTGGGCATTTCAAGAACTACCTTATATAGCAAAATTCAGACATATAAAATTGGCTCTGACGCGAAATACCCAATCTGACCAATTTTAGCCCAGCTTATTCGATTACCATAGAACTGCGCTGTGCTAGAAATTGTCCATCTTGAGCATTTGGCAACGTCGCTGATTTTAAGATTTGACCGTTTTGCGACAGTCTAATATTTAATAATATGACTCATTATCGAAACCAAAAACAACAAAAAAAATATATGAACAAAATAACAACGGACAGATCGCGACCTGATCCTACAAATTTTCCAAAAATTTAATAACCAAATAAATTAATTGAAATGAAAGTGTGTATAAAAGACGCGGAAGGAGCTGAACTGTCAACAAATTGTCGACAGTTGAAATTGGAGGCGCCAGACGGAAACCAACTCATCCCCTAAAATTCCACAAAATCAAAATTTAAATCCCTAACTGCTGCAAACAAGTCATAAAATTCGGAAACGACGTATGAATACTGTCTATCGAATCTAATTCAATTGTACAACCTGCGATAGAAGCAGCGATTATCGCCGACATAGCAATACGATGATCGTAATTCGTTTGAATAATTGGTTGATTAGGATGAATTCCACCTGCTAACGAAAACCCGTCTTCAAATTCCTCGATACTTGCTCCAAAAGCCTGCGCTAAATGCACGATGCTTTTAATACGATCTGATTCTTTCACCCGAAGTTCTTCGGCATGCCGAACAATTAAATGTCCTGATGCAAATAGCCCCGCTACTGCTAAAATGGGTATTTCATCGATAACTATCGCAATATCATCTTCTCGTAATTCGACATTATGCAACTGCGACGATCGAACAATTATATCGCCATACGATTCAATTTCATTGCTCTCATTTTCAACCCTAATATCTGCGCCCATACGTCTCAAAATATCTAATAAGCGTGAACGAGTCGGATTTAAGCCAATATGCTTTAGACATAACTCAGAGTTAGGCTGTAACAAAGCCAACACGATAAAAAAAGCAGCCGAAGAAAAATCAGAGGGAATTTGAATAGAAGAACTAAAGGGATTTTCGAGAGAGTTTTTTGACGAACACGAAATAATCTCTCCTTCAACATGAAGATCAGCAGAAAACTGCTTTAACATCACTTCACTATGATTTCTACAAGCGATAGGTTCATGAATAGTAGTGACACCCTCTGCAAACAACGACGCTAATAACAAAGCCGATTTTACCTGAGCACTTGGCATAGGCAAGCGATAGTGTATGGCCTGCAAGGTTTTTTGCCCTTGAATTTTTAAGGGAGAATAAATTTTTCCGTCCTGATTTTCACCCGAAATATCTGCCCCCATAAGCCGCAAGGGATCTACAATTCTAGACATAGGCCTTTTTTGTATACTGTGATCGCCCAAAATAACAGACGAAAAGCTTTGCCCAGCTAAAACCCCCGCAATTAAACGAATTCCTGTACCAGAATTCCCCACATACAAATCACCAACTGGCTTTTTCAAACCCCGTAAGCCAACACCCTGTATATGAAGTTCTTTAGTAGAAATATCCACCTGAACAGAAACTCCTAGCTGTTCAAAGATTTTAGCCGTATTTAAACAATCTTCAGCACATAAGAATCCTTTAAAACGACTATTATTAGTCGCTAAAGACCCAATAATGACGGCCCGATGTGAAATAGATTTATCACCAGGAATATCGCTAATAATTTTAGATCCAAATGACCCTACTTTACCTTTAAATTGCATAAAGCAACTATAGCAGAAAAACTTAAAAATAGAACGATCAACAAAAATAAAATAAAATATAAATAAATATTAAATTTAAATAAATTCAACCTAAACGACAAAAAAACGATCATAATCGTTGCAGCAAACACGGCTCTTTATTACAATAAACAAAATTAAAAGTAAATTTAACACGACAAATTTAAGGACAGATAATTATGGATTTTAAAGCAATAAAAAAATTAATAGATTTAGTTCAAGACTCAGGCATTTCAGAATTATGCATCGAAGAAAATAATACTAAGATCGAAATAAAAAAACATGCTGTTACACAACATGTAACAGTCCCTGTTCAGGCAGCGCCTACACAACACGTACAATTCGCCTCGACAAGCCCTATTTCATCAGAATCTTTAGCGGAAAAAGCCCCCGAATCTAACCCAGATCTAGTAGAAATCAAAGCCCAAATGGTTGGAACTTTTTACTCGGCGGCCTCTCCTGATGCAGCACCCTACATCAAGGTGGGTGACAGCATTAGCGAAGGGCATGTTCTATGCATTATTGAAGCCATGAAGTTATTTAATGAAATTGAATCTGAAATAAGCGGCACAGTAGAAAAAGTTTTCTTAACAAACGGTAATAGTGTAGAATTCGGACAACCCTTATTTCTTGTCCGAAAAGGATGACAAATCTTAAGCGCTGGAAACTAAAACCTCAAACTACTGAATTTACTAAATCACTTAGTGAATCGTTATCGATTTCTCCGCTATTAGCGCAATTATTAATTAATCGAAATATCACAACCATAGATCAAGCAAAAAAATATCTTGATAACGACTGTATTCCCAGCCAATTTAATGAAGAAAAACTAGAGCAAATTCTTGAAATACTAGAAAGCTGTATTCAGAAAAAAAGACCTATTTTGATTTATGGCGACTACGATGTAGATGGTATGAGCTCTACCGCCATGATGGTAAAACTAATCAGCAGTTTAGGGGGTATTGTACGTTATAAAATCCCCCATCGTTTTGATGACGGTTACGGGATAACTGACTCTATTGTTCAACTGCTTCAGAAAGACTCGATTCAGCTACTAATAACATTAGATTGCGGCATTACAAATGCTAAAGAAATAGCTTTGATCAAGCAACACACACCCTGCGAGGTCATTATTTTTGATCATCATACAATCCCCAAAGAAGTACCGCCTGCCGACGCGATATTAAATCCGAAAGAACTCCCCCTTCAACACCCTCTCTATGATTTATGCACTGCCGGAATCGTGTACCAGTTTGTTACTTATGTAGCAACAAAACACCCCCAAATTAATCCTGATCACTACATCGATTTAGCCGCACTAGCAACAGTAGCCGACGTGGTAAATTTACAGGGTGAAAATAGAAATATTGTAAAAAAAGGACTGCGAAAATTTTCGCAACTTCAACATCCCGGAATTAAAGCACTATTAGAAGTATCGGGCATAAAAAAAGAGGTAATCACTGAACAAGACTTTGGTTTTTTATTTGCACCCAGGCTCAATGCCTCTGGTCGCTTATCAACAGCACATCACGGAGTAGATCTACTACTAGCAACGACTGAACAAGAGGCTATGACACGAGCTTTGCGATTAGAAAAATTAAATCAAAGCCGTAAAGAACTAGATCAAGAAATTTTAAAACAAGCGATTAATGAAGTTGAAACCAACCCACATTATGCCAATCAATCGATTATTATTATTGGCAGCAAAAACTGGCATGCCGGCGTCATTGGTATTACAGCCTCTAAATTAGTCGATCGTTTTTCGAAACCGGTTGTCATTGTGGCCTTTTCAGAAGACGGTTACGGAAGAGGCTCGTCACGTTCTTTAGGAGACATTAACATTTATAGTCTTTTGAATGCATGTAAAGACCATTTTTTAAAATTTGGTGGTCATAAACAAGCTGCAGGCTTTAGTATCACCCAAAGTAATTTCACAGCATTTAAAGCTGCTCTTGAGCTTGAAAGCAGCAAACAAATTAACCAAAAAGCCTTATACGACTGCCTAGATATTGATGTTAAATTAAATGCAGACTCTATTAATTTAGAGTTAGTAAATACGCTTTACACGCTTAGCCCTTTCGGGCAAGGCAATGAAGAACCTCTATTTTATACCGATCAACTTCAAATTATAGACTCAAAAGTAGTAGGTGCCGGTAAACACCTAAAGTTAACTGTTCGAGATCAAAATTCCAATAAAATATTCGATGCCATTGGTTTTGGATTAGCCAATAAATTATCGTTAGTTTATAAAAATGACAATCACTTAGTATTTCATCTTAATAAGAATCATTGGAATGGCAAAACCACTGTTCAGTTGGTATTAAAAGACATTAAATGACCGAAAGCGTCGAAAAACTTCAAGAAAAATTACTCAAACAGGTTAGCGCCTACTTAAACGAAACAGAGGTCTCAAAAATAACTAGCGCTATTGAATTTGCAAAATCAGCCCATGAAGGACAATATCGAAAATCTAAAAAACCCTATATTATTCACCCCATACACGTTGCGTCGATATTAGCCGAAATGGAACAAGGCTGCGATGCCATTATCGCTGGCCTCTTACACGATACAATAGAAGATACAAAAGTTTCACTTGAAGATATTAGCGATCAATTTGGCAAAAACGTGTCTTTTTTAGTAGAAGGCGTTACAAAACTAAGCAAATTTCAATTCCATTCCAGAGAAGAAGCTCAGGCAGAAAATTACCGAAGAATGTTTTTGGCCATAGCAAACGATTACCAGGTACTCATTATTAAGTTAGTCGATAGGCTGCATAACTTAAGAACACTTCAGTTTTTAAACGAAGAAAAACAAAAACGAATAGCCAAAGAAAGTTTAGATATTTATGCTCCGCTTGCCCATCGATTAGGTATCGGAAAAATAAAAGATGAAATCGAAGAACTATCGTTTTATTACTTACACCCTGAAGAATACTATAACATTAAAGAATTGGTTGATATGAACAGCACAGAACAACACGCCCATATCGAAAGCATGATACAAGACTTAAAAAACCTACTTGAAAAACACACAATAAAAGGTAGTATCAGCGGACGAGCCAAACAAATTCACAGTATTTATCAAAAAATTCATTTAAAAAATATCCCCTTTAACAAATTATACGATATTTACGGTCTGCGTATCTTAGTAGATTCCAATGAAGCCTGTTACACTGCGTTGGGCATTGTTCATTCAGTTTTTAAACCACTTCCCGATCGTTTTAAAGATTACATCGCCTTACCCAAAGCCAATGGTTATCAATCGCTACACACCACTATTGTTGATAACACTGGTATCCCAACAGAAGTACAAATACGCACAAAAGAAATGGATTTACATGCCAAATACGGATACGCCGCTCATTGGCAATACAAAGGCAATAGTAAACATAAACAACAAGAAAAAAGTTTAAAATGGATTCAAAGCATTATTGAAGAAAACAAAGATTTATCTCCGCTAGATTATCTTGAAAGTATTAAAGACGATTTATACATGGATGACATTTTTGTGTTCACTCCTAACGGCGACGTCAAAGTATTAGCGCAAGGATCAACGGTATTAGATTTTGCTTATCAAATTCATACGGAAGTAGGGCATCGTTGTAAAGGCTGTTTGGTAAACAGTGAAATCGTCACGCTTGATTATGAACTTAAAAATGGTGACATGATAGAAGTATTAACCAATAAACACGAAAACCCAAAAGTAGATTGGTTACATATTGTAAAATCACGGCAAGCCCGGCATAAAATTAAACAATGGCTAAACAAACAAAATAAAGATGTACTTATCGATCAAGGAAAAAAACGCCTAGAAAAAGCCTTTGCATTAGAGGGCTTAAACTTAGAACGCAGCTTAAAAGACATTAAACTAACCCCATTAAAAGATCACTTTCATTTATCAGACATCAACGATTTATATCTGTATATCGAACAAGGAGATTTAGGAAAAAAAGAAGTCATAAAATATTTCTTAGACGAACTACACCCAAAACCCGAACCCACAATTCAGGTCAAAAAAACAACTATCAACATAGGCGACACAACAGGCGTAAGAATTCTTGGCGAAACAAACATTGCATTCACGCTAGCCAAATGCTGCTCTCCGATACCTGGAGACGCCATTTTAGGGATAACTGTAATAGAAAAAGGTGTATCTGTTCATAGAACAGACTGTGCCAATATGCTGTTGATTCAAGAAAAGTCCCCAGAAAAAATCTTAGAAGTTAGTTGGGACACCTATACAAAAACCGAACAACGTTTTGCCTGTATTATAAACATAGATGGCTACGATAGAGCAGGAATTCTACAAGATTTGCTACGCATAATTTACGACAGCCAAGTCACCTTAAATGCCTGCAATACAAAATCAAGTAAAGATCAAACAAAAATGCGAGCAAAATTAGCCATAGAAATCAAAAACGTCAAAGAGTTCTTCGTTCTAAAAAACAAACTAATGGCAATTCCAGACGTTTATTCTGTGACAAGAGAATCGATAGGTTTTAAATAAAAATCAAATAAATGACACACAAAATTGTTTTAGTAACAAACAATGAAAAAAAATGTAAAGAGCTAGAATCGCTGCTCAACAATCCTCAACTAACAGTAAAACGTTATTCAGACATAATAGGTAAAACCCTAGACATCGAAGAAACTGGCGATACATTTGAAGAAAACGCCATCATTAAAGCCAAAGCCTTACTGACATATCCACAGCAAATAAAAAACTGCATTATCGTAGCCGACGATTCTGGTATTGAAGTAGATGCTTTAAATAAAGAACCAGGAGTATATTCAGCCCGTTACGGAGGCCCAGATCTTGATGATGAAGGCCGTTGTCAGTATCTACTAAAAAACTTAGGAAATTCCTCTAATCGGAACGCTCGTTTTCGTTGCGTCATAGCCACCATAATTAATCAGGAATTAAAGCTATACACCGGAAGCGTAGAAGGGCAAATCGCCCATTCCATAGAAGGCGAAAAGGGCTTTGGCTACGACCCTATTTTTATCCCTGAAGGATATACACAAAGCTTTGCCCAACTCGATTATTCGATAAAATCAAGTATCAGCCACAGGGCAAAAGCCTTAGAAAAATTTAAAGAATTTATATCCCCTAAATAACTTACAGAAAATAATTAATCTGTTGTGTTTCTTTTAATGCAGCGTCTCTCCACTCCTGCATAAACTTATGCGCTAAAACACGTTCAGCATATGAGTTTAAATCATCTGGAATAGAAATATCATAGGTTTTAAATCGTGTGATTATCGGCGCAAAAAAACAGTCTGTAATACCAAATTCTCCAAACAAAAAACCCTCTTGTCTTGTTTGCAAACACAAACGCCATATTTCAAAAACACGGTCACAGTCTAATTTAGCGTCCTGACTAATGTTAAATGACCTAAAAAAATTTTTAATATCCATGGGGCATTCTTTTCGTAAATTAGGAAACCCCGAATGAATTTCAGCACAAATAGACCTAGCTATAGCTCGCTCATTTGTCTCTTTAGGCCATAAGTTTGTCTGCGGAAACTGCTCCGCTAAAAATTCGGAAATCGCCAAAGAATCATACACGGTTAACTGGTCAGACACTTTTAAAGCCGGTACTTTTTTAGAACCCGAAATTTTAGAAATTTGTGTTTTTGACTGCTCTTGTCGCAGAAAAATTAAGTTCTCTATAAAATTAACTCCAGTTAATTTCAACACTAACCAAGCCCGTAACGACCACGACGAATAATTTTTATTCCCAATAAATAATGTCCATGTCATTTGTATTACTCTCCTTTATCGAATTAAGCGAAAACCCACAGACACTCCTGTTTCAGAAAAATCTGTATGCTTTACTAAAAATTGCGATGAATATATAGAATCTCTGATCGTTACTCTTGGAGTTCCAATAGGATTATCCATATAAACACTTGCAGATAACAAAACAAAGGGATGTATCATCTTCTCAAAACTAAAGCCTAATTTATACTGCAACGACTCTATACGATACTTCGTTGACGGGGACCCATTCTGATCAGCACCAAAATCTTTTTCACCAATTTTTGCAAAGTAACTGATGCCCCATTTTTTTACCCAAAATCGGGCTTTGTAGCCCAAAGAATAATCATAATAATACGGCAAATCCCAGGAATCATTAATCGACGAAAACAAAGAAAAAGACGTATCTAATTCAATAAAACGCTGTGTGCGCTTCATCGTATTCGAAATATCTTTTGCCATCTTAAATTGCAAAGCTGTAGCCCTGGTATAAGGCGATGTAAACAAATAATCCCCATTTACAATGGCATCTTTAGGATCAATAGAAAACCCAAATTTACTAAGTACGCCTAATTCAAATTCATAGCCCGATAAAGGTGCTTCTTCTACCCAAGAAAACAAAGCATTTTTTGACCCAAATACTTGGTAGGCCTTGGTTAAACGCACATTCTCTGTAGCCCGTCTTTCTGGGCGAGTCACAATAGCAAGCCCCCGAGCTTCTGAATAAATTCCTCCCTCTGATTCTTTTGTTTCCATTAGCCAAAAATAATGGTTATAGTTCACGCCATCATCTTTATATATCGATAAGTCGTATTTATAATTATCCTGATTAGCGATATCTCCACTAATACGAAACTGGTTCATAGCCTGCACTCTATCTGATAAACCCGATACCCAATCATAAAACGCCTCTTTTGTAGTAACATCAAGGCTGTATTTTTCAGACTCTGATGCTAAAAATGATTTATCTTTAGATAAACGAAGTTTTATTTCATCGATAAAGTGCACCGACACAGTAAAATCAGGATTGACAATAATTTGATACCATAGCAAGCCACCCGAAATATCAACCGTAGTGTATCGAAATTGCTTAAGTATTTTTTTATCAGATCTATCAGAATCTTCGTGCTTAAATAATACAGCAGACTCATGTTTCAAAGGATTTAAATACGGCACAAATATAAAAGCCGATTCAAACAAAGTTTGCAAATCGCTATCTGTTAATGAATAACTTTTACCTTTAAGAGATGAAAAGGTATAGGTATCTTCGTTTGCTATACGTTCTAAACGTGATTTTTGAACGCTAGGATTTTGCAAAATATCTTTCACTGTTTCAGATATATGACTTTCTATTAAGGCTTTTATTTCTTCTACTGAAGGTGATTTTAATTGCGATAAGGCCTGTGAAAAATCGGATTGAACGGGTTTAGGTAAATAATTAAAATCAAAACGCTGCAACAATATTTTTTTCCGCACTATCTCTAGAGCATTTTTAGGTAAATGTTGCTGATCACTAGGATCCAAAAAAATAAAATAATCAGGACTAGTAATCGATTTTCTAAAATAATCTTTAGATTGCCCGAAAACAACCACCTTTTTTGGCGCTTTAGGTAAATCTAAAAACTGTACCAAATCAAAAGCAAGTACTTTATTTACTTGAAAACTACATACAAGTAATAACAACAAAGCTGCTCTTAACATAAGTGCTATAGTAACAAAAAATAAACTTTAACTAAATAAGGGTATTACAAAGTCCATAACATACTGCAAATCCCACCCCGTGTCATTGCGAGGAGCAAAGCGACGTGGCAATCCATTGTTAACTAATATCTTCATAGTTTCATATTACAATCTAAGCAAAAAGCCGATAGACAAAATAAATAAGCGCCGACACAAGCAGCACAAAAAAAACCAATACCCACAAAAGTTGCGAAGTAACGCGTTTCTCTCTCTCTTGAAAGTCTGTCAAACGATACTCAACATACTCCTCATAAGCCTCTAAATTTTCTTCAAAAGAATTTTTTAAGTGTTTCACACCCTTATTCTAATCAATATTACTAAGAATATACATGGCTCTGTCGCGAAATACCAAATCTGACCAATTTTAGCCCAGCTTATTCTATTACCATAGAACTGCGCTATGCTAGAAATTGCCCACCTTGGGCATTTGGCAACGTCGCTGATTTTAATACTTGATCGTTTTGCGACAGTCTCTACATTGACGTTTTTTCTCCTTAATCGATTGGTATTTAATAATATAAAAATGACTGTTTACAAAGCAACTCTCTCTGCTAAAATTCAACCATGATCCAAATCCAAAAATTTGCAGACCTAGGCCATGCTGATCACGGTTGGTTAAACGCCCGACACCATTTCAGTTTTGCTAGCTATTACAACCCAAAACGCATGAATTTTGGCCTGTTGCGTGTTGTGAATGACGATATCGTAAAAGCAGGTTTTGGCTTTGATACCCACCCCCATCGCGATATGGAAATTATTACCTATGTCAGAGAAGGTGCCATTACCCATCAAGATTCTTTGGGCAATAAAGGCCGAACTGCGGCAGGAGACCTACAAGTCATGAGCGCCGGTTCGGGCGTTTATCATTCTGAATACAACCTCGAAAATACAGATACCGTCTTATATCAAATTTGGATAGAAC
Source organism: Candidatus Marinamargulisbacteria bacterium (assembly GCA_044350955.1). Taxonomy (GTDB): domain Bacteria; phylum Margulisbacteria; class Marinamargulisbacteria; genus JBILGQ01. The sequence goes on from JBILGQ010000006.1 coordinate 11,785, forward strand.
CCAATCAAAAAAATCTAACTCCACGCTGGGATCAAAAAGAGTTCCCAAAAGACCCTATCAGCGATTCGTTAAGAATTTTAGCCTCTAATCAAAAAAATCAAGGCTTATTCATAAACCAAGATGCAATGATATACGGCGGAAAACTAACACAAGGAACAACGGTAAGTCAATCTATAAAACACCAAGCATTTATTTTGGTCTCTCAAGGGCAATTCGACATAAACGGAAGTTTTGTAGAAAAAGGTGATTCTGCCGAAGTAAGCAACGAAACACAAATCACGATTACAGCCAAAACAGACGCCGAGATTATCGTTATCGATATACCTGCTCGTTAAATAAAGTACTTTCTATTTACCTGCTAAATATTTTTTAGCCTCAGGCAAAGAATCTGTAGTCAGTCCAGAAACTAAAGAACGGGCTTTATTATTTTTTAATAATCGGTTCGAACCGTATGGCAACAACACAACATCGTTTTGTGTAGCTGCTTCGCTATAGTCGTTAATAGCTTCTAAAAAAGTATCCACGTCAGGGCATAGTGCCAAACAACGTTCTCTCAGAAAATCGCTTTGCTTTGGCAGTTCTTGATAACAATTAAACCCTAGCAACGCCTCGGGATATAAATCTGCCACAATACTCAAAATCTCATAATCAAAACTAACGATTAGTGAATAAGCCAATAAATCATATTTTTTGATTAACTCTAAATTTTGTTTTACCAATTGCTCTTTATAAACACGCGTAGCTAGCTTAGTATCAGACGGGCATTTTAATTCGGTATAATACAAGGTCTCCCATTTTTGCTGATATAGATCTTCTAAACTCGGAATTTTGGGTCCACCCTGTAATGCTTTTATTTGCTCTACAGTCATCTCTGTGATTAATTTTGGAGGCTTAATATGAGGAAATAATCGCTGCGTATCATCGTCATGAAAAATAATGGCTGTATTATCCTGTGATAAAGACACATCAAACTCAAGCATCTGGGCCCCATTGTTAAGCGCCAATGCAAACGACTCTAATGTGTTCTCGATAGGCAGCGACGTATCTATCCTGTTCTCTGGCCCTGTTTTACCACTGCCTCTGTGTCCCACTAATAATAAGCGCCCTCCCTGCTTAACAGACTCAAAAGCCTGAAGAACAGTAGGTCTCACAGTAACTCGCGCTGATGGGTTGTGCAGGGCAAAAATTTACTTTGATCTGAAAACCGTGACACAATATAATCAATCGTTTCTTCAGCCATGAGGCGATACGAGGTATATTTTCCGCCAAACAAATGTATTAACCCGCTATTGCTTTGCGTAATAGAAAAATCACGACTCCGAGACGACTCTCCTTTTTGAGAATAAGCCAGAGGCCTTAATCCTGCAAAACGACCAATAATATCAGCTTCAGTCAAAATGACAGCATTTAAATATCCGTTCGCTGATTGCAACAAATAATTTACTTCTTCAGAACTTGGCTCAACCCTATCAGGGTCTCCGTTAAAGGCAGTATCGGTTGTACCAATCAAAACCTGATTCTGCCAAGGCAACATAAAGAAAATGCGTTTATCGATAGGCGATTCCAAGGTAAGCGCATAGTTTAAGCCAAAGTTTTTAACCACGATATGCGACCCCTTGGTAGGTGCAACTAAAGGCTTTAAACTCTCGTCATCCAAGCGAGATATCTCATTCATCCATGGTCCCGATGTATTTAATATCTGTCTAGCAAACACCTCATAAATACCCTCTTTTATTCGCACTTTGACACCCTGAACCTTGCCACTCTCTTTAATAAATCCTATCACTTTAGCCTGTTCATAAACATCCACACCCAAAGACCGTGCATCGTTCATATTCGCTACAACCAAAGCCTGATCTTGCAATTGGGCATCGTAATACAAAGCTCCGCCCTTTAATCCTTTCTGACTCAGTGCAGGGCAATATTGTTTAATCGTCTCATTACTCAATAGTTGGTAGCCAGGAACAATTAATGACTTCGCCAAAAATTGATATAACCACATCCCAATTTTTACTTTCCATAATGGCCTAGACGAAAAATCATACACGGGATAAATAAAAGGCAAAGGCTTTACATAGTGAGGCGCTAATTTTAATAATAAATCCCGTTCATGCAAAGTCTCTTGCACCATGCGAAATTCAAAATTTTCTAAGTAACGCAACCCACCATGTGCCAATTTAGACGACCTAGACGAAGTTCCAGAACCCATCGTATTTTTTTCGAACAAACATACGCTAAATCCTCGCAATACAGCATCTCTGGCACAAGCCGCCCCATTAATTCCGCCCCCAATAATT
>JBILGQ010000117.1:0-4362 GCA_044350955.1 Candidatus Marinamargulisbacteria bacterium
TATTTTGCTTATCAGCTAAAATCCCGCCATGAATATAAGGGTGCAAAGTCTTAACACGGCCATTTAAAATTTCAGGAAACTGCGTAACACTAGACACTGATTTTACAGAAATACCAGCATCTTCCAAAACTTTCAAAGTACCACCCGTTGAAAAAATCTCAAAGCCCAAAGCAATTAATTCTCTTACAAATTCAATCACACCAATTTTATCGGATACCGAAATTATAGCCTTCATATTAACTTCTCACTTTAGTAAATGAACTATCGATTACTTTTTGTATCGCTTTCGGATACAGTTTATGTTCTTTTTCTAAAATTCTAGCGCTTAAACTAGTTTCATCATCCGTGTCAAATACCGGCACTACCTCTTGTAAAATTATTTTACCGCCATCTAAAATACTGGTCACATAATGCACTGTACAGCCACTAAATTGAACCCCATACTCTAAGGCTTGTTTTTGTGCATTTAACCCTCGAAACGAAGGCAATAACGACGGATGAATATTAAGTATTCTATTAGAAAAGGCCTCTAACAAAGTATTTCCCACCACTTTCATATATCCCGCTAAACACACTAAATCAATATCATGCCCTTTTAAAATTCGAATAATATCTTCTTCATATTCTCGTTTAGAGGCATAATTTTTAATGTTCAAAACAAACGTAGTAATACCTAATTTTTTAGAGGCTTCCACGCCTTTTGTGTTTTCTTTATCTGAAATAACAACCGCTGCATTCGCATCTAAATCGCCATTTTTGATAGCCTCAACAATAGACAACATATTCGAACCACGACCAGAAATAAGAATGGCCAAATTAATAGTATTACTCAAGGAACACGCCTCTTTCACCTGACTCTATAGACCCTATTTTATAACAATCGTCGCTTTGTTCAAGTTCATCAGGTGTTACAATCACAAGCCCAACACCCATATTAAATACACGATACATCTCTTGTTCACTAACATTGCCATAGCGTTGCAACTTTTTAAAAACTTCTAACACTTTAATAGAATTTTTATTTAAACGGGCTACTTTATTCTCAGGCATAATACGCTCTAAATTTTCGGCTAAGCCCCCACCAGTAATATGAGCAATACCACGAATCGAAATTTTTTGTCTTAACTCCTGTACAGTTTTGACATAGATTCGAGTCGGAGTCAGCAATTCCTCAATACTAAGTTCTGAAGAAAGTTTTGATTCTGCATAAATTTTTCTCACTAAAGAATAACCGTTACTATGAATACCAGACGATGCAAAGGCATACACGTTATCACCTTCTGAAATCGAAGACCCGTCTATAATTTTATCTTTATCAACAATACCAACACAAAAACCAGCCAAGTCAAAATCTTTCTTACTATACATATCATTCATCTCAGCCATTTCACCACCAATCAAGGCCGTGTTACTCTCTCTACACCCAGCGGCAATGCCTTCAATAATTAGTTTCACCTGCTCGGGTTCAATTTTATGACAGGCATAATAATCTAAGAAAAATAAAGGGTCAGCCCCCATACAAATCAAATCATTCACAGACATGGCCACTAAATCCACGCCAATACTATCAAATTTATTAGCCTGAATAGCCAAACGCAACTTAGTACCTACCCCATCAGTACAAGACACTAAAATCGGGTTTTTATACTTAGTCATATCTAACTGAAAACCAGCAGCAAAACCCCCAATCGAACTTAAAACAGACCTATTATGAGTAGAATTAACGGCAGGCTTAATAAGTTGAACGGCTCTGTTCCCAGCATCAATATCTACACCCGAATCTTTGTAAGTTGTCATAGCCATCTATTCTAAATTATTTCTTTGGTTTGTTATAGGGGGGAATTGCATACTGTAACGGTAACGCCCCTCGCTGAAATAGGTCAGATTGGGTATTTCGCGACAGAGCCAATATATCAACATCAAATTTATACCTAATCCCAAACATACTTCTCATCATAGTCAAACTTATTCTTCTTAAGAAATAGACGATATTCATCCTTAAACGTTTTCTTATTATGATAGTTATGCTGATTGGCAATATAAGCGATTACAATATCAACTTCTGAAGGATTAACAGAAAAAGCTCCGTAACCATCCTGCCAATAAAAGTTTTCGTAATCTGCGCCTTTTCTCTTTATCCATTTTGAGGAATGTGATTTTAAATCTTCCATCAATGTCATAAGAGCTACCTTTTTTGATAAAATACAGAGTATATGGATATGGTCAGTGTAGCCACCCACCTTGATAACGCTGCAATCAAATTTATTACAAATACCACCAAGATAAGCATGTAATTCTGCCTCTACTAAAGGGTCTATCAGTGGTTCACGGTGCTTAGTACTGAATACAAGGTGTATATAATTTTTTACAAGCGACTGTCCCATACTTTGTTTTTTAGACCCTTTTAGAACTATTCTTCATAGCCCTGAAAGGGCGTAATACCGCAGCGAGGCGGTAACGCCCCTCGCTAATAAATTCAGAGTGGCTCCAACCATCGCTTGGGTATGGCGCCCTTTCAGGGCTGATTATGTTTGGGGCTTGTTTGTGCGATGGGCTCCACCCATCGCTTGAGTATGGCGCCCTTTCAGGGCTACTCATCTGTTAAAAACATGGTATATTCCATATATAATTAATACTCTTTTTTTCTGATAATACAAATAAAGATATTATATTTATTCAATATTTATTTCAACATTTTTTTTTCAAAGACGTGCTACCGTAACAAAGCTATATTACCCCTTATTAATATTTTTATATACAAACTCATAGACTATCTAAAAAATAACCCTTGACTTAAAAAATAAATAATTAAATACTTATAAAAAAAACAATTTATTATAAAAAAAGACTAACATCATGCAAAGCCCATCAATAACAACTACCAACCCCCCTACAGACCTCAGAGCGTTAATAGATAGTCGTCAGAAAAAAAATCAACCACCCCAAAAACGAAAGACCCCTATGACCATAAATAACATTATACAAGCCCATCTTAGACACAATCCAGAATTCAAAACCAAACCCCTCGATAAAATTCCAGAACAAAAAAAACCACGCGCTAACCCTGTTATCTGGCCAAAATTTGGAACTCCTCAATCTCCATCTTCATCTGACACTTTTGAGGCTAACTTTGCACGCATGTGCGGCATAATCAAAAAGTCAAAAACCAACATATTGGGTTTTTTTTGCTATTCTCTACCAGATGCTGTCATTATTAAAATTGTAAAAAAACTATCGCGTGAATTACAGAATGAACCTAATCATAAAAAAATCGAAACAGCCAATTTAATAATCAACCACATAGAAAAGCAATTACAGCATACAAAATTCTCACAAAAAAATGCCTCTTTATTACTCCATTCATTGACTAACCTACCCGGTTTAAACCTAAAAGACTTGCAAAATAAACAAGTCTTAAAAGAAAAGATATTAGATAATTTTCATTGTTTACCTGCTGAAGAAATAGGAGAAGAAACTGGCAATAAAAGCCGAATAAATAATTTAAAAAGCATCAACGGTTATCTCATGTTTCTTAAAAATATAGGATATCATAATTTAAATAACGAAACCGGAATAACAAAGTGCTTTAACGACAATATGTCAGGCCTAAAAGCCGATGATTTCTCAAGTAATGCCAATCTCAAACAAGAGGTTATTACCGCTCTTCGATTCATCTCTGAATTTAATGTCCACTACAAAAGTTTCGGGCCATCTTTAAACATTATTAAAGAACTTACAGAACATCATTTCACAGATTTACCCTCTGATGATACAACTAACAGTTACAATACATCCAATTTATTATTTGCTTTAGGAAAACTAGGCATAACATCAGAAAATTTACCAAAAGATCTTAATCAAACTATAAATACCAATGTCGAACGACTATTAAAAAATAGAGAATTTTTAAGAGATGCAACCGCCATCCCCCTTTTGTTTACAGGCCTTACTTTTTTAATGATAAAAGTAAAAAAAGAATCACTAGCCGAAATTTTACAAAACTACCCAAGATATACAGATAACAATCAAAGAGCTATCCACAGATATATGACCTTGTTTTATCTAAATACAAACCCCGACATCGAATTAGCACAACGCCACTCACTAATATCTCCCTCAGAAACCCACACAATATCAGCCACCCAAAAACGCGTTCAATCTGATTTCACTAACCTTATCAAAAAAATTAATCCCGGCGCTATAATTAACCATCAGTACGAATATGACATAGACAATTACCCACATAAAGCTAAGCCAAATTTTGAAGCCTCTACGACAGTAGATATTGCCATTTACGTAACTACCCATAGCGGTCGTCGTTATACAATTTGTATTGAAGTAGATGCAGATCCTTCTCATTAT
>JBILGQ010000118.1:0-4353 GCA_044350955.1 Candidatus Marinamargulisbacteria bacterium
TGCTTACGGATCGACACCAGGGTCATCGTATGTGGATTATGTAAAGGGCGCAAACATTGCAGGCTTTAAAAAAGTGGCTGATGCAATGATCGCTTACGGTATCGTTTAATCGAATAATTGCGTTAGTATCGATTTATATCATTTAACCCGGTTAGATTCTGTTTGTAAACAGGTCGCCGGGTTTTTATTTGGGTTAAAATGAATAGAGGATAAGGAAAAATAAAATGAGCATTAAATTATTTACAAGGAAAATTCATTATTGGTTGTCGGCGATTATTGCTGTTCCGCTTTTAATTATTATAATTTCAGGTTTATTTTTAACAGTAAGAAAAGATGTGGCTTGGGTACAGCCGCCTACAGTAAAGGGTAGCACTCAATTTTTAACAGGTGAATTTTCGCTTATTTTAGATCAGGCTAAAACTGTTGAAAAAGCTAGTATTCAAAGTTGGGCAGATATTGCTAGAGTCGATATAAGACCTTCGAAGGGTATTATTAAGGTTTTGTCTAAAAATAATTGGGAAATACAACTAGATTCAAATACGGCCGATATTTTACAAGTAGCATATAGGCGTACGGGTGTCATAGAATCGATTCATGACGGTAGTTTTTTTCATGAAAACATATCTTATTTTGTATTTTTACCATCGGCATTAATTTTGCTAATTTTATGGGTTACAGGCATGTATATGTTTGTTGTAACATTAATTTCTAAAATTTCTAAATGAGCAAAAGACTTGAATAAATAATGCGAATTCGTTAATAATTATATTTATTCAAAGGCTTTAATAATTAGTTGTCTGTCTTTTTCTGTAATTATATATAAGGTTTTTTTGTGTAACATAAGTTGCTGAAGAGATTCGTTGGTTGATACGACGTTGTTGATGGTGATTTCTTCTCCACTTGAGCCCTCTAGTAGGTTGATTTTATTTTGGGTTGGGTTTGTGTAGACTATATGATTTTCTGTGAGTATGGGCCTTGTAATAGGGTCGGTTAATTCTTTTTCCCAACTTGATTTGCCTGTTTTAAGATTTATATTTATTAGAACAGGTACTATCGTTTTTTCATCATAGGGATTTTTGTTGTTTATGGTTCCTACCACAACTAACTGTTGATTCGATAAAGATGGCGCTTCGCTAAAACGAAAGTCAAATAACGATTTTTCAAATACCCATTCTCTTTCGCCATTTTCAAGGTTAATGCTATGTAATTCATCATGGGAATTGCTTTTTTTCGTGGGTAAATACAGAGTTTTTTCATTACTGATCATAGCTTGGCTTAGAGGGTAGTGTTCGATTTCCCACAGATCGTCTCCTGTTTCAGGATTTAAAGCAATTATGGCGTTGTTGCTTAGTTGGGCAATAAGGGCTTTCGATGTGGCTATTAGTGTGGAGTTTTGTAATTTTTTTGTTTTAGACCAAATTAATTTTCCATCAAGAGCATTGTAGCAGTTGATGTTGTTTGCAGTTTGACTATAATAATAATTGCCTAAAAATACAGGATTTCCGTTACTGCTATCTATGTGTCGGCTGTAAATTACTTCGCCTGAATCGGTAGATAGGGCTTTAACGGTTGTTTGTGTTGCTCTTTCAATGATAAATAATAAATTTGCGTGATAAGCTAAAAATTTTTGAGTATCATTTTTTACTGTATACTCCCATATAGGTATGCCAGTACGGCTATTGAGTTTGCTTAGTTTGTTGTTATTAAGACTAAAAAACTGATTATTATTAATAATGTAGGGGATATCGTTGTCTTTATCTAAAGTTTTGCTTGAAATGACTTGGCTCCATAGAGGGGATAGTGGTTTGTCTAATACTGGGCTTGCTAAGACAAAGTTTTGATTATGTTTGTTTCCTTGATAATTCCAGTTACTTAAGTCGATGTTATCTTTTATTATTGCCGGTTGTGTTTGGTCTTCTCCTACCCAAAATGACTGATAAAAACGCTCTAAATCGGCTTTGATTCCTGCTAAATGATCTTTGTTACAAGACAATGAGATTAGGTAATATCTAGAAGGAGTTGTGTAATAATACTCGGCTATTAATTTTTCATCTACGCTAAGATCGGCTTTTAATGCTTGCTGCACATATACCGCTTTATGGCCGTCGCTAGTACGGGCTTGTCGAATTTTGTCTTCGGCTAAGGGGGCATTGAGGGCAGTAATCCATCCATCAAAATAAGAGATTGACCGTTGATGTTGAAGTTCTATAGCTGTAATGGGGTTACTTAGGTCTCGGATAGAGATATTAAGCGTAGCGATGCCATCGTTATGTACAATAGTAGTGGTGTAGTTAGAGCTATCGTTAGTCACAGACCAATTATGTGGGACTTCAAAGTGACTATTGCCTATGTGTAATTGATTGGAGGGATTGGCTACAATGAAATTGCTTAGTAAGACGACGCATAACCCCAGAATTAATGTAAGAGTATTACGCATAACACTAGTGTAAAGGAATTCTAATACGAGGCCAATATTTTTTTAATTTACAAACTTACTTTAAGTACCTTATAATGAGTGTTCCAATGTTGGGGGCGTAGCTCAGCCGGTTAGAGCGCTTGCCTGTCACGCAAGAGGTCGTGGGTTCGAGTCCCATCGTCCCCGCCATTAACATGAAAAATAAAAACGCTGAAAAGCGTTTTTTTTGGTTTTATTAATTAAAGTATGATTGAGGATATTTTGTGATAACTATATTAGACGAATTATTATCTTTACCTCAAGAAACTGAATGGGTCGAGTTTAAGTATAATAATAATAATCCTACAGAAATTGGAGAGTATATTGCTGCTATTGCAAACTCTGCAGCTCTTTTGGATAAAAATTATGGATATCTTGTGTGGGGTATTCAAAATGAAACTCATAGAGTGATAGGAACTACATTTAAGCCTCGACAAGAAAAAAAAGGTAATGAATCTCTTGAAAATTGGTTAACAGCGTCATTATCTCCTCAAATCAATTTTACTATAAACGAATTTAAAAGAGAAAATAGTAATATTGTTATATTTACAATACCTAAGGCAGTATCTGAAACAGTAAAATTTAAAGGTATTCCTTACATTAGAGTCGGGAGTCATAAAAAGAAACTAAATGATCACCCTGAAAAAGAAAAAGAGCTATGGAGAATTTTAAATAGTTCTACTGTAGATTGGTCGGCAACAATACTTGAGTCAGCTTCTCTTGAAGATCTTGATTCGGAAGCAATTCTTTTTGCGCGGAAACAATATGCTATGAAGAACCCTAAATTTTCAGAGGAATTAGACACTTGGGATGATATTACTTTTTTAAATAAAGCTAAGCTTTGTAAAAATGGCAAAATTACAATATCCGCTATGATTCTGTTGGGTAAGGAAACATCTTCTTACTTTTTATCTCCTGCTCAAGCACATATTACATGGATATTTAAAGATGATAATAATATGGAGAAGGACTATCAACACTTTTCTTGCCCCTTAATCATGGCTTCAGATTTGATTCAGAAGAAAATCCGAAATAATACTATTCGACATATGCCAAATGGATCTTTATTTCCGGTTGAAATAAAGCAGTATGATTCTTGGGTGATTAGGGAAACTTTGCACAATTGTATTGCTCATCAAGATTATTCAATGCAGGGTAAAATTAGTGTAATTGAAACTTCTTCATCGCTTACTTTTACGAATTTAGGGACTTTTATTCCTGGAAGTGTTACCGATATGATTAAAAATGATGTTCCTCCAGATATATATAGAAATTATTTTCTTACAAATGCAATGGTTAATTTAAACATGATTGATACTATTGGGAGTGGTATAAAGAAAATGTTTTCTATTCAAAAATCTAGGAGTTTTCCATTGCCTGAATATGATCTTTTTAATTCTAAGCCTGAAAAGGTTAAAGTTAGAATTGATGGTAATATTTTGGACGAGAACTATACTAAATACTTATTACAGAATCAAGACTTAGATATTTTTACAGTAATAGCTTTGGATAAAGTTCAAAAAGGTCATGCATTAACAGAGATTGAATTTAAGGGATTAAAGAAGTTAAATCTAGTTGAAGGAAGGCGACCTAATTTATTTGTTTCGTCTCAACTGCTGAATTCGAATAAGGACAAGGTAGCGTATATAAAAAATCGAGCTTTCGATAAAAAGCATTACAAAAAATTAATTATTTCGTATTTAGAAAAATATAATGATGCTACTAGAGCAGATCTTGATGCACTTATTATGGATAAACTATCAGATGCATTGGGTCCTATTCAAAGAAAGCACTTTATTACAAATCTTTTACAAGAGATGCGTTTAGAATCGCTTGTTTGTTTAAATGGGACTACAAGGTGGGGCAAGTGGGTTATCTCTAAAAATTCTTAGAAAGTT
>JBILGQ010000119.1:0-4340 GCA_044350955.1 Candidatus Marinamargulisbacteria bacterium
TAATAATGACGATAAAATTTTATCTTCATTACTTTTATAAGCTTTCAGAAAATTTTTGTTTGTCACTGTTCAGATACTATACATTTTTTTAGCTAAAAATTAAACGGCTAAAAAAAAATACTAGCTCTAAGTCATGCGATTCAAAGAATCTTGTTTGATTTTATTTTCAAATTCTTTGGCGGACTCTTCACGCAATACCCGGTGCAAAATTTTACCTACATTGCTTTTTGGCAAACTATCTCGAAAGACAATCGTTTTGGGTCGCTTATAATTCGTTAAATTTTGTATGCAAAAATTCATCACGCGCTCTTCATTTAAGCTTGGGTCTTTTTTGACAATGTATACTTTGATGCGTTCGCCTGATCGTTTATCTGGAACCCCTACAGCGGCGCATTCTAATACTCCGTCTAATTGGCTAATAACTTCTTCAATTTCATTCGGATACACATTAAAACCCGATACAACTATCATGTCTTTTTTTCGGCTTGATAAGCGTACGTATCCTTTTTCATCTACGGTAGCGATATCGCCTGTTTTTAGCCAACCGTCTTCTGTAAATATAGCTTTTGTATCTTCGCTAAGATTATAATAGCCTAACATGACTTGCGGGCCCTTTACACATAACTCCCCCACTTCGCCTATTGCTAAATGATTGCCATTAGAGTCTATAATGCTGATGTCAGTTGATGGTATGGGTAAGCCGATAGAGCCGTTATATTTCTTTAGTGTCGGTAAATTAATGCATACAGCAGGCGAGGCTTCTGTTAAGCCATAGGCTTCTAAAAGCACGCAGCCTGTGGTTGTTATCCATTTGCTGGCGACTGATTCTTGAACGGCCATGCCACCGCCCAAAGTTAAATGTAACTCTGAAAAATTGATGTTGTTAAAATCAGGGTGATTGACCAGTGCATTAAACAACGTATTTACCCCAGAAAATGCAGTAAATTTTTCATTTTTTAGTGTTTTAATAAAATCAGGGATGTCTCTTGGGTTTGTAATGAGTAAATTGCAGCCACCAACAAACATAAATAATAAGCAGTTCGCCATCAATGCGAATATATGATAAAGGGGCAGAGCTGATACAACGATTTCTTTACCTTTACTTAAGTTTACCCATGATTCAGCCTGTAATAAGTTAGCAATTAGATTTCGATGACTGAGCATGGCGCCCTTAGATACTCCGGTAGTTCCCCCAGTATATTGTAAAAAGGCTAAATCGGTATTTATTAATGGAACTACTTGAAATTCTTTGTTTTGGCCTAGTTTTAGTGCTTTTTCTAGGGTGGTGGACTGTGCGAATTTAAAAGGAGGCACTAATTTTTTTATGTATTTAACGCTTTTGTTGACTAACTGTTTTTTAAAAAACGGAAATAAATCGCCTATTTCAGTTGTAATAATATTTTTTATTGGCGTATTTGCCAGACAATGATCGAGGGTATGAGCAAAGTTTTCTAATATAATTATAGTCTCACATTCTGCATCTTTTAACTGATGTACTAACTCACGTGCTGTATAAAGTGGGTTTACGTTTACTACGACACAACCTGCTTTTAAAGCCCCAAATAGGGCTACAGGATACTGCAAAACATTTGGTAGCATAATGGCAAATCGATCGCCTTTTTTTAACTGAAGTTGCGATTGAAGATAAGAGGCAAAGTGCTCACTAAGTTGATCGACGTCATCATAGCTTAAAACAGTGCCCATATTTTTGTACATGGGATGCTTAGTATAATTTTGGCAACTTTTTTTGAATAGATCGATAATAGAAGTATAGGCGTCCGGGTTAATCTCGTGTGGGATATCTTTAGGGTATTCGTTTAGCCAAACTTTTTCCATGCGATTTATTCTCCTATTCTGTTGATTTATGCGAATTATTTTTATTGAATGAAAGCTTTATTATTGTATACGATGCTATTTTAATCGCACAGGATTAAATTTATTGTATTTAGTGTTTTGAAATATTGATTGACAAGGCGACAAGGTGTCAGAGGTTGGGTGCCATAGACATAAAAATATGATAAAAAAATCATATTTTCTAGAGCATTAGGCCAATTTAGGTCTGTGATGAGACGTGTAATTTTTTGTTCCCAGAGCGGAGTCGAAGGGAACGTTTGTTACTCTTTTCTTTGGGCTTGATTTTTATCATAAAATTCACAGGTATAAAAAAATGATAAAAAATTTGTCCTATGGTACCTAACCTCTGACACCTCGCCTTCTCATAACGAATTGTTAATGTAGCGTCTCGTTTTTTATTAATCTATTCATTCTGTAACCTGTAACTGGTGCTGCGCCCGCAGCCGGGGTTTTGAATGAAAATGCCTTTTTCTTTTAATTCTTTAATATCCCGAAGTGCTGTATCTGTCGAGCATTTGGCAATCTTAGCGTATTTTGATGTGTTTATATAACCTTTAAAATTATCTTCTAGCATGCGATTAATAATCAATCGTTGGCGATTATTAACAGGCTTCTGATTAATTGATTGCCAAAGTTTTGCTTTGAACAAAACATTGTTAAGCGTTCTCTCTGCATTGTTAATGGCTTGGCCAAGGCAGTCAAAAAACCATGTTAGCCAATTTGTTATGTCCGGTGTGGCTTGTTGTTGTTTTTCAAGTTGATCATAATATTGCTTTCGTTCTGCTTCAATTTGTGATGAAAGACTGTAAAAGCGGTTTTGTGTAGCATCTGCACGCGCAAGCGCCATATCGCCAATGGCTCTGGCAATCCGTCCGTTTCCATCTTCAAAAGGGTGAATTGTGACAAACCAAAAGTGAGCAATACCTGCTTTAATAACTGGGTCAATAGTATTGTTATTATTAAACCATGAAAGAAACGCTTGCATTTCTTTTTCAAGCTTCTCGGCACTTGGGGCTTCAAAGTGAACTTTTTCTTTGCCAATTGGGCCTGAAATAATTTGCATAGGGTCTGCATCAATAGTACGCCAACTGCCAACAGATATTTTATGCATGCCGCTGCGCCCCGTTGGAAACAGAGCGGCATGCCAGTCAAATAAACGATTCTTGGTTAATGGTTTAGAAAACCGCTGTGTGGCATCTAACATCATTTCAACGATGCCATCTACATTTTTTCTGGCAGTAATATGTCCAACAATATCAATGCCTAATCGTCGGGCAATAGAAGAGCGTACTTCTTCTGGATTAAGATTTTCACCTTCAATAGCCCAAGAATTGATCAGATCATTAGTAAGCATTTTTAAAGAAGCTTCATGCTGAAATTCAAAGCCTAAGCTCTCCATGCGACCAAGCAAGCGCCCTTGACGATGACGTATATCAGCCAATTTGGATGCAAGATATTCTGTATTCCATATAAAGTTTGGCCAGTTTTGATGTTCATGAATCCAGATATTAATCACCGCCTTATTTAAGGCGATTATAGGTGTTATTCACCGCAAGATCAATATAAATTACCGCAAATATTGCGGCGATTAATGCTGCTATTCACCGCTTTTTGAATTTTTATACTTATATTTTCAATTTTCTATGAGACTGTTGTGATAAAATAATTAAATTTTGTCTCTGGTATCTCGATTTCCAGTGTGTATAATCATCATGTGATTTAACTAAATAAAAATAATTAAGGAGAAAAATAATGAGATGCCCTGTATGTATTGATGAGAATTTAGTGTTGGCTGATCGTCAAGGTATAGAAATTGATTATTGTTCAAAGTGTCGCGGTGTTTGGTTAGATCGAGGGGAGCTAGATAAAATTATAGAGCGCAGTGCATCTATAGCACAACCACAGTCAAGGGTAGAGTATCGCGAGCCATCTAGAGACTATCGTGACTCATCAAGAGACTCTGGTAGTTATGGTTATCATAAGAAAAAAAGCGGTGGGCTTTTGGGCGAGCTTTTTGATTTTTAGTACTATTCATAGAAAAAGAGAGGTATTCACATGAAAATTATTGTTGAAACAATTGTAAAAGCGCCTATCGATAAGGTTTGGCACGTTTATAATTCTCCAGAACATATTGTTAAATGGAACGCGGCGTCTGAAGATTGGCACACGACATCTTCATCAGTTGACTTGCGTGTGGGTGGAAATTTTTGTTCGCGTATGGAAGCAAAAGATGGGAGTTTTGGTTTTGATTTTGCAGGAACCTATACAAATGTAATTAAACATAAATTAATTGAATACGCTTTTGGTGAACGATCAGCTAAAGTGGAGTTTTTAGATGATTCTGCAGGCGTAAAAGTGTGTGTGGAATTTGAAAGCGAAGATATACATTCTATAAAGCAGCAACAGCAAGGTTGGCAAGCAATACTTGATAGCTTTACTCGTTATACTGAAGAAATAATAATTTAGTAAATTTAAATTTTAAGAGG
>JBILGQ010000121.1:0-4276 GCA_044350955.1 Candidatus Marinamargulisbacteria bacterium
TCCGGTGGCTTATTTTATAATCTAGAAGCATGATGCAAAGTACTAGGCTTAGAATAAAGAATAGCTTTAGGGGTTGTTTTGTATTAAAGGGTTTTTTGAATAATACTGATCCATTTTTACTTGTGATTTTGCTTAAATTTACTCCGAATTTTTCAAACACATTTAAGAGTGTTTCTATGCTAATGTTTTTATCAGTTAAAATAGTCTCATCAATGATTAGATTGGTTTTTTTGAATTTTATATGTTGAGATAGTTCTGTTTGTTTGGATTTGTTATTGAGCAGCTCAATTAACGATATGTTTAATTCTTGCTTGTTAATTGATAGACTGTTATTAGTGATAAATAATTTATTTGTGAAAAACATAGGTTTATATTATTCAAATATGAATAATAAGTAAAGAAAATATTAGTTTATGCTATTTTTAGAAGAGACAGTTTATTTAAGTTCGCGATGTCATTTGAAATGTTTGGGATGCAAGTGTTGGCAGCAACTTAAGCCTATTGTTAAAGCAATGCGAAGCATGCTTTATAACGGTACATTTTATCGGCAGTATAAAAATGCAGCGATTTATAATATTGTTGGAGGGAATCCCTTGTTGTCTGCCAATTGTTTTGAGATCTGTCGTTTTTTGAAAGCTGAAGGAAAATATTTGCGTTTATGGGCCAGTACAGATGCTGAAATAGAGCGGATTACCTCTGTCAGACATTTTGTTGACGAATTTTTGTTTTATTTTCCTTGTATCGATACGGATGAGTTTTTAATACATACTGGCGAGCAAAAATTTAGTTCAGCTCTTGCTTTATTCGATGAGTTAAAATTACTGTCTATCGCTTTTTCATTGCATACTTTTGTTCGACACGAGTTGTTAACTCAATTACCTGATTTGGTAGAATTTTGTTTGCAGAGAAAAATTTCTTTGTTGTTGCATTATAATAAACATGATTTTTCAAAATTTGATCAGAAAAATATCGCTTATTTTTCAGTACACCCTAGTGTAAAAGTGATATCTACTTCTTATTATCCAAAAGAACCTAGTTGTTTTGTTCCTGTCTATGATCCGTGGTTCGGATTTAAATACCGTTTGGCAGTTTGGCGTTCAAAAATGCGTAGAATCATCGCTTCAATTCAGTTATAATCTCGTCATGATTACTACTGTATTCTCGTTTCAAAAGATAGTTTCTGTATTACAGCGTTTTTGGGCTGACAACGGTTGTTTAGTTGTGTTTCCTTTTGATACCGAAAAAGGAGCTGGAACTATGAGCCCTCATACATTTTTAAGAGCTTTGGGTAAACACGATTGGAATGTTGCTTATGTAGAGCCTTCTAGGCGCCCTACAGATGGCCGATACGCAGAAAACCCGAATCGTTTGCAGCATTATTTTCAGTTTCAGGTAATTTTGAAACCGTCGCCGTTAAATGTTCAGGAATTGTATATTAAAAGTTTAGAGGCTATTGGTATTTCTCAAGCTGATCATGATATTCGCTTTGTAGAAGACAACTGGGAGTCTCCTACTTTAGGTGCTTGGGGAGTTGGCTGGGAAGTATGGTTAAATGGAATGGAAGTTACTCAATTTACTTATTTTCAACAGTGCGGTGGATATGATTGTAATCCTGTATCAGTTGAAATTACTTATGGCTTAGAGCGATTGGCAATGGTCGCACAAGATAAAGAGTCATTTTTTGATATTCAATGGAATGATGATGCTAATAAAATTATTACTTATTCGGATGTCTATAAGCAATTTGAAATAGAGCATTGTCATTATAATTTTGAATTTGCTAATACGGATAGACTATTTCAGTTGTTTTCGATTTATGAAGAAGAATTGTATTCAATAGTTGAAAAAGGCTTGGCCTTTCCAGCCTATGAATATTGCTTAAAATGTTCGCATACGTTTAACTTACTTGATGCCCGGTCGGCTATTTCTGTATCTGAACGAGCTCGGTTTATTGGGCGTATTCGTAAAGGGGCTCATGCTTGTGCTACTGCATATTTGAAATCTATTGGGGAATTTGAGAACAAAAATGACTAATTTGATTATAGAAATAGGTTGTGAAGAGATACCTTCGCGCTTTATTCCAGGACTTTTAAATCAAATTCATGAGTCTTTTACAAAAGAGTGTGAGTTAAGGCGTTTACCCTTTCAAACTATACAAACGTTTGGTACTTATAGACGATTAATAGTATCAGTGAAGGGTTTGTCTGTCATACAAGATGACATGCATCGGATTATTAAAGGGCCTCCAAGCAAAATTGCTTTGGATTCTGAAGGGAAACTTACTCAAGCGGCTTTGGGTTTTTTAAGAAAAAATGACTGCTTAGAATCTGATTTTAATTTACAGACGATTGATGGAAGTGAGTATATTTGTGTTCGAAAATTTGAAAAGGGCCAAACTACACTTGCGATTTTACCTGATCTAATTCGAACTGTTTTTATGGGTTTATCATTGCCTATAGCCATGACTTGGGGACGTTGTACAGATACTTTTATACGTCCGGTACAATGGGTTTGTGTGCTGTTTGGTACACAGCTTGTGCCATTAACTTTGTTTTCTATACAAAGCGCTGCTTTTAGTTATGGGCATAGAACTTTGTCTGAACCCGGTAATTTTGTAGGGAAAAAATTGCAAATTTCGGATGCTGATTCGTTTTTTGATCTGTTGTTTCAACAAGGTAAAGTGGTTTGGGATCAGTCGCTTCGAAAAACTATGATTAGATCTCAATTAGCCGAAAACGGACAGAATAACCCAGATGAAGAGTTGTTAAATGAAGTAGTGTTTTTAGTAGAGTCACCAGAGGTTCTTACAGGGGCTTTTGAGTCGCAGTTTTTACAACTGCCTGTAGAAGTATTAGTGGAGTGTATGAAAAAACATCAGCGATATTTTCCGATTTACCTCGATTCTAAAATTAAAAATGAATTTTTGTTGATAGCTGATAATGTAACAGAGCGCAATAAAGTAACGATCGTTAAAGGAAACGAAAAAGTTTTGGTAGCTCGTTTAAAAGATGCTGATTTTTTTTGGAATGAAGACAGAAAGCAACCTTTAATAAGCAATATCGAGGCATTGAAAGGAATAGTGTTTCAAAAGAATTTGGGTTCTATTTATGATAAATGTACACGAATTTCTAAAATTGCGATTAAATTGGCGCCTTTATTTGAGTTAAGCCTGTCTGAATCAGAGTTGACCCGTATTGCTTATTTAATTAAGGCTGATTTGGTGAGTCATATGGTTTTTGAGTTTCCGTCTTTGCAGGGCGTTATGGGAGCTTATTATGCCATTCAGAGTGGGGAATCTGAGCCTGTTGCTACTGCTATTCGTGAGCATTATATGCCGCTTCAAGCTGCTTCGGCTTGCCCTAGTACGGCTTTGGCGGCTTTATTTGCTGTCTCAGATCGACTTGATACCCTTGTTGCGTCTTTTAGTAATGGAAATAAAGCCAGTGGTTCGCAGGATCCTTTGGGCTTAAGACGCGCAGCCAATGGGTGTTTGGTTATTTTTCTTCAGTATAAAATTGTAATAAAGTTAGAGGAGATTGTTGACTTTGTTTATGCTTTAATGCCTAGTCAAGATTATAAAGAAATTTTGATTGCATTTTTGACGCAGAGGGTGACAACTTTTTTAAGCGAGCAAGGCCTTCGCTATGATGAAGCTGCAGCATTGACCCCTATAGCCTTAGAATCTTTATCTAAGGCGACTAATCATGCTTCCGTACTACAGCAGTATCGAAAAGAGCATCCCACAAAGTTTAAACAAATTGTTGAGACAGCTGTACGACTTTCTCGCTTGGCAAAAAAAGGCGATTCGTTGGCTGTGAATTCTCGTTATTTTGTACTGGATATCGAGGCGAAATCTTATGAAGAACTTGTTAGCTTAAACAGGTTATTTTTATTAGATATGAATAGGTTATATGATTTTTCTAATTTATTAGTTAGCTATTTTGAAGAGGTATTAGTCATGTCTGATGATGAGAAGCTGAAAGTGAATAGACTGGCATTTATTCGTGCATGTGAACTTTATTTTTCTTCGATAGCAACTTTTGAATCTATTGTTTTTGATGCATGAAGCAGTTAAGAATTAGTTCTTACGGAAATCCCTTAGATAACGTTTTTTTGAGTGAGGGGCCGTCTGTTAAACTTCGGGCTGATTGTGTGCGTTTGAAAATTCTTTATTCGCCTATAAATCCGGCTGATATTAATATGTGTGAGGGTAAATATAGTACACAGCCTACTTTGCCTTCAGTATTGGGTAATGAGGGGATCGGGGTTGTTATTG
>JBILGQ010000276.1:0-4258 GCA_044350955.1 Candidatus Marinamargulisbacteria bacterium
AAGCGCTAACATCACGCCCACAAAAACCAGGTTTTTTCAAAGCCAATCAAACAGACAGACGCCGATACAGCTCAAATTTTATGCCAAGTAATGCAGACTACGAAAAAGTAGGACAAATATTAGATGCCGAAAAAGGTCGCAGAATTACCTTTGAGTGCTATAAAACCATCTATCTAGGTGACGTCATAGAAGTGTTTCATCCTAAGTTAGATCACTGCCAAATTACCGTTGAACAACTCTGGGATTTATCAGACAAACCCATTCAACACAGTACAGCCGGGCAATTAGTACAGGTTCCCTGGCAAAAAGGCATACAGCAGCACGCCATCTTAGGCCGAAAGAACGCTCTGTCGCGAAATACCCAATCTGACCAATTTTAGCCCAGCTTATTCTATTTCCATAGAACTGCGCTGTGCTAGAAATTGTACACCTTGGGCATTTGGCGACGTCGCTGATTTTTATTGCTCTGTCGTGAAATACTCCATCTGACCAATTTAAGTCGAGCTTATTCTGTTTCCCTAGAACTATGCTGTGCGAGAAATTAGTGTAACGCCTAAGGCAATACTCCAAACTTACCCGTCGCCAAAGCTTTTCCGTCAACTACTATCACATATATATAAGCCCCTGCTGAGATAAACGAAAAATCACTTTCATTCAACATTACTTTTGTATACTCGCCTTGTTCAGCCTCTACAGTCTTTTCTAAAACCAACTCACTTTTCATGTTATAAATATAAATCACAACAGGGCTTGTTTTATTCACCTCAAAGCCAATCTCTATGCTATCATCTGTGCGTAATCGATAAGGGCTTGGAAACGCCAATGTTTGACCAATCACAGCAAGCTCATCATCTGTAGAAGAAACACCAACTAAACGCAATCTCCCGCTTGAATATAAATCGCTAGTATCCCAACTAAATAACGACTCATCAATTTCTGGCAATACGATAGAATCAAACTCTCCGATTATATTAGCGACTTCAAAAACAACAAATTCTGTTTCGTTATCTAAATCGCTTAAACTAAGTTTATTCAGCTTTGTATTTTTCTTTGAAAACGATGATAAGCTACTATCTTCAGTCATAATATTCAAAGTTCCCCCACTAATCGTCAAAGATCCGTTTACACTTAAGGAAGTCTCATTATTTCCTAATAAATATACCCCTATATTCGAACTAACTGTACTAAAATTACTTTCAATAGCAACCCCCTCTTCACTACTGCAAGGCACAAATCGCGCGCCCCCTTGAATTCGCAATTCACTCTCAACATCTTGTGTATATAAAGATCCACTATTTATAACAGTAACTCCGCTATTACTAATCCGACAGGCTTCAACACGAGAGCTATCATCTAAGTTAAACGTAAGCTCTGCATTAGACTGAATCTGCCCTACTTCTAATCGCGAACCAGCTGTCAAACTTAAATCCGTATTCGAGACGATCAATCTAGCCCCTGTCAACTGTGACGACTCTAAAGCAAGCGCACTACCCCCCTCAAAACGCAACTCTCCAGCAACATCCCAATTCGAGCTTGTTAACTTCATATCCACAGAATATCCGACAACATCTTCTTTAACTTCCATAGTAGACTGACTTGAATTTAAAACCGTTTCGACCATTATTAAATTTTCATCGATATCAATATTAGCTTGACCATCGATTTCTACAAAAGAATTTCGTATACTAAGTTCCTTAGACAATAGCTGTGACTCTAAAATAGTCACCATACATTTTACCCACTCCGATCCACTGTCATAATTAAGCTCTGTTGTAGAATTTTCTACGATCAATTTACATTCTTCGTAACGAATCACGTCACTTTCAGTTCTATCGGAATCAATAATAATCGTATTAGAACTATAAGCCTGTTCTAATGTCTCTAAATTTTGCCCCTGATCTTCTTGCTCATCTCCGATATTGTCGCCATTCTCATCTTCAGATTCTGTTTCGTCAAACATAAATTGATCAACCCCATCATTGACGCCATCTCCATCGCTATCTGCCAAACATACATTAGTCCTTATCGCTATCTCAATATAATTACTAATACCATCGTTATCCAAATCTGCAAAAGCATCACGAGCATCAGAGTAATTCAAACACCCGCTATTCACTTCGTCTTTATTACTAATCCCATCACCATCATTATCTATTAAAGCATCAGACGCATCATTAGGATTTAATCCAGCTTCCAATTCATCTTCGTCGCTAATTCCATCGTTATCCGTATCATCGTTTACTACGTAAATCACAATATCCCGATCCGTTGCATCAACTCCATCACTAGCAATTATCTGTATATAATAAGTACCAGTACTAATAAAAGGCATTAAGGCCTCAAGTTCACCAGTATTTACATTAATACCAAATAACGATGCATCATTACCAGTTATGCTATACACAATTTCATCATTTTCAACATCACTAATCTCAAAACTGCCGATTACGGCTGTTGAATTCATAGTAATCGTATACCCACTAACATTAGAAAACACCGGTGCGTCATTTTCCGCTGTTACATACACTACAAACTCATCATTAACACTAGAGCCATTTTCATCTTTAGCATTCACAGTAACAGTAACTGAACCAGCAGCATTCTCCTTTGGCGTGATACTTAATACTCCGTCCTCGATGCTAATCGTTAAATAATCATTAATACTTTGCTCTACTGTATAACTTAAAGTATCCCCATCTGCATCAGAGAATACCTCCGTTAAATTAACCGTCACTACACTTGAATCTTCTTCCACCGTTATATCGCTGATCTCCGAATTAAGCACGGGGCTATCGGTGCTAGCACTAATCGTTACAGTAAAGGTGCTACTCACCGTTGTAGTTCCGTCACTGGCATTTACCGTTATAACAGTTTCACCTGACATATTCTCTATCGGCGTGATACTTAATACTCCGTCCTCGATGCTAATCGTTAGATAATCATTAATACTTTGCTCTACTGTATAACTTAAAGTATCCCCATCTGCATCAGAGAATACCTCCGTTAAATTAACCGTCACTACACTTGAATCCTCTTCCACCGTACTATCGCTAATCTCCAAATTAACTTCAGGTGCATCATTCACAGCATTTATCGTTACCGTAAATGAACTATTCACGGTAGATAATCCATCGCTGGCATTTACGGTTATTACCGTTTCACCAAACATATTCTCTATCGGCGTGATACTTAAAACACCCTCGTCTATATTAATCACCAAATAATCGTTCGTACTTTGTTCAACCGTATAACTTAACGTATCCCCATCGGCATCCGAAAAATAGTCGCTTAAATTCACTGTCTCAACGCCAGAATCCTCTTCCACCGTACTATCACTAATCTCCAAATTAACTTCAGGCTCATCATTCACAGCATTTATCGTTACCCTAAACGAACTATTCACAGCAGATAATCCATCGCTGGCATTTACGGTTATTTCCGTTTCACCATACATATTTTCTATCGGCGTGATACTTAAAACACCCTCGTCTATATTAATCACCAAATAATCGTTCGTACTTTGCTCTACTGTATAACTTAAAGCATCCCCATCGACATCCGAAAAATAGTCGCTTAAATTCACTGTCTCAACCCCAGAATCCTCTTCCACCGTACTATCACTAATCTCCAAATTAACTTCAGGTACATCGTTCACAGCATTTATCGTTACCCTAAACGAACTATTCACGGTAGATAATCCATCGCTGGCATTTACAGTTATTTCCGTTTCACCATACATATTCTCTATCGGCCTAATACTTAAAACACCCTCGTCTATATTAATCACCAAATATTCGTTCGTACTTTGTTCAACCGTATAACTTAACGTATCCCCATCGGCATCCGAAAAATAGTCGCTTAAATTCACTGTCTCAACGCCAGAATCCTCTTCCACCGTACTATCACTAATCTCCAAATTAACTTCAGGTGCATCATTCACAGCATTTATCCTTACCCTAAACGAACTATTCACGGTAGATAATCCATCGCTGGCATTTACAGTTATTACCGTTTCACCATACATATTCTCTATCGGCCTAATACTTAAAACACCCTCGTCTATATTAATCACCAAATATTCGTTCGTACTTTGTTCAACCGTATAACTTAACGTATCCCCATCGGCATCCGAAAAATAGTCGCTTAAATTCACTGTCTCAACCCCAGAATCCTCTTCCACCGTACTATCACTAATCTCCAAATTAACTTCAGGTGCATCATTCACAGCATTTATCGTTACCCTAAACGAACTATTCAC
>JBILGQ010000122.1:0-4235 GCA_044350955.1 Candidatus Marinamargulisbacteria bacterium
GGGGTATTGAGGCCAGATACAATGGAACTTCAGATAGATAGGCTAAAAAAAAGTGGCTTTACGGATGTGCAAACTTTTTTTCAGTGTTACAATTTCACAGGAATAGTGGCGATAAAATAAAAATGACTAAAGAAAATATGCGGGTATATTTAGATTTGTTACTTAAGCTAGCCTTAACGATGCTTGTTAGTATTTTGTGCTTTTTTTTCTTGGGGCATTATTTAGTTGAATTGTATTCTTATAACGGTTTAGTACTTATTGTGTTTACAATGCTTGGCGTTTTTGTGGGTTTTATGGGGGTCTATTTTCAGTTAAAGGCATTCTTTTGAAGAAAAATTTTCCGAAAAACTTACGTTTAATATATAAGAGTCTTAGCAAGCGTATTATCTGTAGTGCTCTTGCTTTAATGGTCTTGTTCTTATTTATAGACATACGTTATTCATATTCTATAGCTGTAGGAGTTTTGTTTTCAGCTCTGTCGTTTTATCAGTTTATGAGTACGCAAAAAATGATTTTACTAAGTAAAAACAAAGCCCTGTTTTTTTTAAAATTTTTGTCTCGCATGGGATTGTATCTCTTCCCCTTAATTTTAGGATTATGGAAAAATACTTATTTTAATTTTGCTGTAATATTGTTATCCTTGTTTGCCTATCAGACAGCGTATGTGTTGTTTGAGGTTCAAAGAAACTATAAAACATATAAAAGAAGGCAGTAGTAATATGGAAGTAATAAGCGAAGTAAAATTATCTACATTCAGTCTATTTGGTCGAGTTATTGAGTATAATCCTGTTCCCTTTGTTATGGCTGGTATTGTAGCTGTATTTATTATGATATTGGCTTTCATTGTCAGAAAAAATATGAGTTTGGTTCCTGGAAAAGTTCAAAGTATTTTTGAGATGATTTATGATTTTTTGAAAGATATCACCGTGTCCACTTTAGGGGAAGAAGACGGTAAAAAATATTTGCCTCTGGTTATGACGCTTTTTATATTTATTTTAATGGCGAACTGGATTGGGATTATTCCGAATATTTTGAGGTTTTCGGGTGCTATTTTTGCGATAATTCATAAATTTTTGGGTGGCGATGTTACTATAGTTGTTCATTCTATTACGGATCTGCAACTGCATGCTCAGTCGCATTCGTTTTATGGCCCCTTGTTGCATTTTCATGGTTTTGAAGAGCCAACACGTTCGGTGAACATGGATTTAGCTTTAGCTTCTGTGGTATTTATTATTTGTCATGCTTTGGGTATTCGTAGAAAGGGGCTTTTTAAATATTTAGAGACTTATTTAGCAGAGCCTTTTCCGAATCCAATTCCTACCCATGGAGCATGGTTGCTTTTGGCGCCTCTTAACCCTATCGTGTATTTTAATCTATTTATGGGTGCTATCGGATTGGTGTCTACGGTTGTTTCTCATGGATTTAGGCTTTTTGGAAATATTTTTGGTGGGGGTATGATTATTGTGATTGTGTCGACTTTGTTGAAGTTTTTCTTAGTCCCTGTTGGGTTATTGGCCTTTTTTGGTTTGTTTGCAGGGTTTGTTCAAGCTTTTGTATTTACCATGTTGACTGTAACGTATATTCAGCAGCAGCAATAAGGAGAAATGACTATGGGTGTAGCTAGTGTATTTGCGGTTTTAGGAGCTGGGTTATCTATGGGCTTTGGCGCAATAGGGTCGGCGGTAGGAGAGGGGATTATTGCCATGAAGGCCGTTGAGGCTTTGGGTAGACAGCCTAGAGCGTCAGCAAAAATATTGCGTATTATGATTGTGTCTCAAGCAGTTACTGAAACAGCAGCGATTTTTGCTTTGGTGGTATCTTTGGTGTTGATTTTTCAATCTGGCGGAGACTCTGTATTTAAAGGGGTTACCTTTTTATCGGCAGGGTTTTGTATGGGTATGGGCGCTATTGGAACTGGTTTTGGAGTTGGATTGCCGGGTGCAGGGGCAATGGAGGGTATTGGAAGACAGCCTAAAAATTCGGACGCTTTAACAGTGAATATGATTGTAGGGCAAGCTGTTACAGAGGTTTCAGGGATTTTTGCTTTAACTATTTCATTAATTTTAATTATGTTACCACCAGCGGAAGGGTTTGTTAAAATGTCAGCTTGTATGGCGGCTGGTATTTGTATGGGTTTCGGGGCTTTGGGTCCTGGAATTGGAGATGGTATTGTAGCGCGGTTTGCTAATTTAGCAATTGCCAGAGATGTTAAAAATGCAGCTCTGATAACGCGGTCTATGATTGTTGGTCAAGCAATTACAGAAACTACCGCTATTTATGCTGTGGTTGTTTCTTTAATTTTGATTTTTGTTGTATAAAAAAAACAAGTTCACCAAGTAAAGGCTTGAGTGAATAAGGAGGAAAAAAATGGAAGGTTTAATGGGAGAAAGTTTTGTTAGGGGTATGGCATTATTGGCAGCTGGTATTTCTATGGGCTTAGGCGCTATAGGGCCGGGTGTTGGTGAGGGTTTTGTTGCTGGTAAGGCCTGTGAAGCTATAGGTAAAAGACCTGATCAAGCTGGTTTGATTACTAAAACAATGATTATTGGGCAAGCTATTTCTGAAACTACAGGTATTTATGCCTTGGTTGTTTCGCTAATTTTAATATTTGTTGTATAGGAGTTAACACGTGATTTCAATAAATCTCTATGAAATCATCATGAATATGGTGAATTTTTTAATTCTCCTACTCTTGTTGAACAAATTTTTGATTAAGCCACTTTCAGAGTTTGTTGAAAAACGGTCTTCTGGTATTCAGTCTGATTTGGAGTTGGCTAAAAATACAAAGGCTGCTTCGAATGCATTGATAGATGAACAGAAAGTCGTTATTCAACAGGCTATGTTGGAAGCTATAGCAATTCGAGAAAAAGCAGAAGAAATAGCCTCAAAAGAAGGGGCTAAAATTATTGCTACTGCTAATAAAAATGCCGATCAATTAATTGAAAATGCTAAAAGCGAAATGGAAACTGCTGTAGAAAATGCAAAAAAAGATTTAAGCAAAAGTGTTGGAGATCTCGCTGTACAGTTAACTGAAATAATTTTGAAGCGTGAGTTAGATAGTAAGTCTAAAGATGCTATTGTTGCAGATGGCTTGAATAAGCTTAAGGTATCATGAGAGAGACACTGTTTGCTGAGCGTTATTTAAATGCTTTTTTAAACTGTTTAGAGCAGACCAAGAAAGAGGCTGCTCTGAATGAGTTAAAAGCTGTTTTGTCTGTTGTTTTTAATAATCAAAACTTGAAAACAATTTTAGCTAGACCGTATGTGTCTTATGATATTAAGGCAAGTTTACTTAAAAAAGTTCTTCCTTCGGCAGACGAATTGGTTGTGAATTTTTTACTTTTGTTAATTAAAAAGCAACGATTCTCGTTATTTAAGACAATTTTTAATAGTTTAGATGAGGCAATTTTGACTATTAGAAATGTTGTTGTTTTAAATGTGTTTTCCTCAAATCAGTTGCAGTCTGAGCAAATGAATCAAATTGAGGTTTTTGGAAAGGCCTATTTTAATAAGAATGTAGAGCTGGTTCAGCATATAGATGAGACGCTTTTAGCAGGATTTCGTATAAAAACAAGGGGTGTAACAGTGGATGTGACCTTGAGAAATTCTTTAAATGAATTGGTTTTATCGTTTAATAAATAGAGTATTTAATAAATAGAAGGAAGGTGACGTATGAAATTTAAGCCAGAAGAAATTACACAAGTTATAGAAACAGAAATTAAAAACTTTGGACTGTCTATTGATGAAAGAGAAACAGGCGTTGTTTTACAAGTAGGAGATGGAATTGCTAGAGTTCACGGTATGAAAAATGCCATGTCTGGTGAAATGGTTAAATTTTCATCAGGTGTTTATGGTGTCTGTTTTAACTTAGAGCAAGATAACGTAGGTGTTGTTGTACTAGGTAATGGTAAAACTATTAAAGAAGGCGAGGAAGTTTCTCGTACGAAACGTATTATGGATGTTCCTGTAGGTGAAGCACTTTTAGGACGTGTTGTGAATCCATTAGGTGAGCCGATTGATGGACTTGGGTCTATAGAAAGCACTAAACGTCGTCCGATCGAGCGCGTAGCTCCGGGTGTTTGTGACAGAAAACCAGTTACAGAAAGTTTGGAAACAGGTATCAAGTGTATTGATACAATGATTCCAATTGGACGTGGTCAAAGAGAGTTAATTATTGGTGATAGAAAAACTGGTAAAACAGCCATAGCCATAGATACAATTATTAATCAAAAGGG
>JBILGQ010000123.1:0-4232 GCA_044350955.1 Candidatus Marinamargulisbacteria bacterium
CCCCCGTTACCGGATCAGGCGTCATAAAATCATGAATAGCCCCCGTTTCGAATCCTTCGTAAATCATTGTTTTTCCTCTTCCCAATAAACCCCTTAATAAGCCCCGCCACCCATAAAATATAAAAATTCAACCTCATCGCCATCTTTCACTTCAGTCGTATCGAATTTGTCACGATCAAGCATGTCTCCGTTATGTTCTACTGATACCATCTCAGGCATTTTAACGTCTTTTTCAATTAATAATTGTGAAATAGTCAAACTCTCTTGATTAAACTCGTGACTGTCTCCATTAATTCTTACTTTCATATCTAGCTCCCTATTAAAATTAGTCAAATAATGTTGTCGATAAATATCTCTCACCAAAATCACACAAAATACACACCACTGTTTTACCTTTATTTTCAGATCTTTTGGCATAGTTATAAGCAGCAACTACGTTGGCCCCCGACGACATCCCCAAAATAAGCCCTTCTTCTTTAGCCAACTTTCGACTCATCTCAAAAGCAGCTTCATTCGATACAGTAATAATGTCGTTAAAATCGTTTGATTTCAAATTACCCGGCACAAACCCTGCACCAATGCCTTGAATCATATGCGGACCCGCTTGCCCACCCGATAATACAGGCGAATCTTTAGGCTCTACCGCTATAATCTGAACCGTCTTGTTTTTCGATTTAAAATATCGGCTAACACCCGCCAAAGTACCACCAGTACCTACACCGGCAATAAAAGCATCGATATTTCCGTTTAAGTCAGCATCAATTTCTTTAGCAGTTGTCTCAAAATGCACTCCCGGGTTAGCCACATTATCAAACTGATTAGGCACAAAAGCATTGTCTATAGTTTTAGCCAGCTCTCGCAATCTTTCTATAGCGCCACTCATACCCAAGTGCGCAGGTGTTAATTCAAGTTGAACCCCATACGCTTTTAATAATTTGCGACGTTCTATAGTCATAGATTCGGGCATAGTTAAAATAACTTTATATCCCTTAACAGCAGCAATAAAAGCCAATCCAATACCGGTATTACCTGATGTAGCTTCTAAAATCACCGCACCTGGCTTAAGTTTACCTGCTTTTTCAGCTGCTTCTATCATCCCTAAAGCCGTGCGATCTTTAATCGAATTACAGGGATTCATAAACTCGCATTTTCCGTACACAGTTACGCCAGTTTCGTCACTTATCTTATTTAAGCGCACTAAGGGAGTATTCCCAATTGCTTCAATAATAGTTGTATAAATTGCCATGTTATTTCCTTATTTCAATATTTAAAATTAAATCGTAAATTGCAAACACGCCGATAATTCTTTTTGTCTATCACATAATGTTTTTAGTGAAGAATTCAATAGCAATGCAAATTGCTGGTCGGTCTCTTTCCAAAAATCAGCTAAAACACCACAGCCATTATAAGTGCTGCTCAAAAAAATGTCATGTTCTAGGCTTTTAACAATGTCATAAACAGTTATCTCGCAATAATTTTTTGCTAACTGGTACCCACCAGACGCCCCACGACTACTACATAAAATGCCATCTTTTTTTAATTCATTTAAGATTTGTTCTAAATATTTTTTAGGAATAGACGCTTTATCAGACAACTCTTTAATAGACATAGAGCTTCCCCCAGCCAATTGAGCCAATTCAAAAACCGCCGACACTCCATATTTTGATTTAACCGATAGCATTTTAATTATCCTAATCCCTAGTATTTTAATATAGTTTATATTACTCCAAATCAAACAGTCAAGAGCTAAAGGCTAAATCCGGCTAAGAGTCAAGCCAAAGTCCAGCCAAAGTCCCTGGCTCTTATGTTTGGCTAAGAGCCATGGCTCTTCGTTGTGCTTAGTAGCCTGGCACCTAAATATTTTTGTAAAATATATTGTAAATAAATGTTTTATTTGATTTTTTTTTAGGTATTATTCAAAAAATATCTGGGAGAAAAAACATGCATGGAATGGAGGCTTCAAATGGTACTAAACAAATAAATACTACATATTCTAAAAATCCCAAAAATTTACATGATTTTAAATTTTGGAAAAAAATCATGGAAAACACAAATAAAAAGTATAATTATACAATACAAAAACTTGAGTTAATTATTGAAGCCTATGACAAAAATAAGCCAAGATCTCTTAATGACAAACTCCACTTCATCGAATTAATCACTAACTCCTACCTAAATTTAAATGAAAAAGATAAAAAAGTCTTAGCTCTAAAAATTACTCAAAAACAAAGTAACAAACATAACAGTACATTTCTTGAAATTTCAACTATTATAAATAGCTTAATTGCTATCACACAAACCACAACATTTGCTAAAAAAACCACTGACCAAAAGATAAAAGTCTTCTATGACAGCACATTCTATATAGGCAACCTTAAAAATGAACAGCCCCATGGCCAAGGAAAATCAAACTACCCAAATGGACATGTCTATGAAGGTGAATTTAAATATGGACACTGCACTGGCCAAGGAAAGTACACCTTCCAAAATGGAGATGTCTATGAAGGTGAATTTCTGAAAGGAATGTTCCATGGCAAAGGAAAATTAAGCTACCTAAAGGAAAATCTCTATGAAGTATTTTCCTGCACATTTAAAGAAGGAAAACCGTTCATAAATGCAAATGAAGCACAAAAACAACTCTCGAGCACAAAATTTGCCTCTTTACTTGCCGGAACAAACCATAGAGGTTCAATGCCTCCTTATTCTATTCAAATTTTATCCAAATATCTTTTAAAAATGGATGACAAAAATTTAAATTCGGCAGGTCGTGAGCTAGAATTTGCATCCAAACTCCACTTTTTAGAACCAAAAAAAGCAGAAATAGCAGTCTTGAACCAAATTCGCTCTAAAGGACAGGCCTTAATTCCATTTGGATTTAAAAAACATAGCATGTTACTAGGCTTGAATAAAACAAATAAGGGAATCGAAGCACGAATATATAATTCCGGTGGTGGGCTTGAATTTCACAATAGACACAACATAAACGGGAAAATAAGATTCGAGACTTGTAAAAGTGTTCTATTTGAAGGAATGACTCTAGACAGCAAAGAATTCACTAAGCTTTTGCCTAAAATTTTACAGGCAGGCAGTGAATCTAAAAATGCTAATGAAACCTATGGGTTGTTCGAGACAGCGGTAAAACTCGACAATGGTAGCTATTATCAATCACCTCAAAAAAGTGGTAATTGTGAATACAAATCCGTCATGGTGGCATTACTCCATATACTAGGCAGAGAAGCCTATACGAATTTTAAATTGGATCTAGTAACAAATATCCTTAAAGAGCATACATTAAATGACCGTGAAGACTATAGCGAGGGATCTACAATCAGAGCAGACACAATAAATAGATTAAAGAAAATGCAAGAACACCTGCTTACTAAAGCCAAATCTCTCACCAGAGTTAACGCATCGATGAAGGAAATTTAATCGTAAATCCCTTCGTAAATCCCTGGCTCTTATGTTTGACTAAGAGCCATGGCTCTTCCTTGTGCTTAGTATCCTGGCACCATACAAACATAAATGTTAAATATATTATAAATAAATGTTTAATTTGATTTTTTGTTTGGTATTTTTAAAAAAATAAAGCAAGGAGATGTATCATGAATAAAGTAACCGGCGGAAGTCCAGCAAAACCAAATGGTCCATTGGATTCAGGAAAATGGAAACAAATTATGAACGCAACACGCCATGCCAGCAAAACCGACAAATATACACTAAATGAACTAAAAGAATTTATTACAGCATTTGTTAAAAAAGAGCGCAAACCGACTGATCAACCACACTTCATCAAACTCATTACACTGGCCTACCATCATTTAAGCAAAGAAGATAAACATCAATTAGACCTAGACATTCTTAAAAACCAAAAAGGCTCCCACAAAAAGACATTTACAATGATTGCAAACAAAATAAATAAAAATACAACGGACGAATATCAAACAAACGAATTAATAAATGACGCACTAGGCTTAATATTGCCACAAGCCCCAACTACGCCCCCTAATCAAAATTTAAACAACCGGTTAAATCGGTTAAAATAAATTTTCTCTTTACCACTCCTGCAGCGTAAATATAAGGGCCTTACTGCTATAACCATTCTTTTCAAGCACCTCTGATGCTTTGTTTTTCTGGGTTTGAGTAAGCGTTTTTTGCTTACTTAAGACCCAGCCATATTTTTGTTTTCTATCGCCTACTACGGCTAGTTCATAGTTATCATCAACATACAAAAC
>JBILGQ010000278.1:0-4219 GCA_044350955.1 Candidatus Marinamargulisbacteria bacterium
CTACCTTTTGTCTCGGCTAACACTTTTTCTAATTGTTGAAGTTTACTATGAGCATCTTTAATCTTACCTTCAGATTCAGAAAGCTGTGTTTCAAGCTCATTTATTCTTCCGGTTAATATAGTTATTCTCTGCTCAGAACCAGCAGCCTTATTCCTTTCTTCTTCTAAACTAGCCTTTAAAGTACGTAGTTCTTCTAATTTTTTCTGTTCATCAGTTGTTAGTCTACTTAACTCGCGTTCTTTTTCATCTTTAGTTTTCTCGAGAGCTCTATAGTCGTCTTTTAATTTCTGAATTTCATCTTCATATTCAGATATCTTTGCATTTAACCCGGCTATTTGAGTTGTCAAACGCTGACTTTCTTGAGTTTTAACGGCAGAATCACGTTTCGCGGTCTCTAATTGTTCTGTAAGTTGACCAATATTTATCTGTTGTCTACTGATACTTTCTTGTAAACCTACATTTTCTGCATGCGTAGCCTTTACCCCTTCTTGCAACTGCAGTAAAGCAGCAGCATGGGCTTGGGCTGCAGCTTGAACCGCAGCTTGATGTTCTTGTTGTGCTCGTGTTAAGTTTTCCTCCAATTTTTCCTTCTCTGCAATGAGGGCTTCTCTTTGAAGAGTTACCTCTTTTACTTTATCTGGTACGCCTTTTAAACGTTCGAGTTTGTTTTTTAAGACATCTTCTTCAGACTCTTTCTTTTGCAATACTCTTTCTGATTGCTCTAAAAGTTCTTCAAGAGTTGCTTTATGTTTCAATTTTTGAGCTTCGATTCTATTCTTTAAATCATTATTCTCGGTTTGATACTGCTGAGCTCCCAGAGCCAAATTTTTTAACTTTTTCCTAGTACTTTCTAATTCAGCCAGCGCTTCTTCATATTCCAATTTCAATTTATCCTGAGCTTCTTCAAGTTGCTTTTTCACCATTTCTTCCGCAAGTTCTGTTTGCAGTTTCTCAGCATCAATTTTTTTACTAAGTGATTTTGCACGAACATTGGTTTGAGCAACTCGAGCTGCATACTCTAGCCTCATAGTTGCATTACTTTGCCTTGCCGATTGCAAATTTTGTTTTGTCTCAGCAAGTTCAGTAGTCAATCTTAAAATCGTAGCTTCATATTCATCTTTTTTACTTTCTAACAATGTATTTGCCTGCTGCAAGCCTTTTATTTTATTCTGTTGAGTTTGCAATTTTTCTTCCAAAGTTTTTAATTTATCTTTAACTTCCAAAAGTTCCGCTTTGACATTTTCATCCTCTTTACTTTGTGCCTCGAGCACAATTTTTTGCTTTTTTAAGGCTTCTATTAGTACTTGGTTTTGTTCTAACTGCTCTTTCAAGTGTCGAAGCTCACTTTGAGTTTGCACTAAACTTTGATTATTTTTTTGTTTTTCTTCTGTCGATGCGTTAAGTTTTGCTTCCAGTTCTAATTTTTGTGTTTGTAGTTGTTGTTGGTATTTTTCTGTTTCTTTGGCATGCTCTCTTCGCACTTCGGCAAGCTCGTTTGTTAATCTCTCTGTATTCGCCAAACTTTCAGCTTGCTTCTGTGCCAATGCGACTTCATGCTCACGCTTCGCTGTTTCTAAGCTCTGTCTTAGTGTATGAAGTTCAGATTCAAGAGCTTTCTCTTTTTTGCCAAATTCTGCCTTCTTCTGTTCTAACTCTGCTATTTTAGCAAGATTAGCTTCATTTTGTGTTTTCAAGTCACTCAACTCAGCCTCATGCTTTGTGAGTAAAGCGGCATTTTCTCCACTCTTTTTCTTAAGCCCCTCTATCTCTGCTTCTTTATTTTTTTGCTGTTCTATCAATAATCGTTGCTCTGATTCAACCTTCGCTAAAGCAGTTTCGATTTCTTTTTTTTCATCTTGGGTTTTTTTAAGCTCCGCCTGCAATTTTTTTTCTTGTTCTGTGAATCGTTGTTGCTGCTGTACTGCTTCGGCTTGATATTGCGCCAAACGTTCGGCATGATTTCTTTGTTCTCCTTCTAATCGTGCTTGCAGCGCTTGTAACTCTGTTTGCGCTTCGCGTCTCGCAGCCTCTAAAGCTATACTATGCACTTCAGCTGCTTGTGTTTTCTCTTGGGTTATTTCATCAATTTGTTTCAGTAATGCCTCAATTTTCGTCGTACTAGCAGCATTCGTTTCTCGAAGCTGTGCAAGCTCTTGTTCTATTTGTTTTTTTTCGGCTGTTGCAGTTTCTAATCTTTTGATTAAGTCTTCGCCTTTAGTTGCAGCAATTTGTAACTGCTCATTAATATTAATAATTTCAGCATCTTTTTCTTTCAAATTCTCAATTAATTCATTTATCTTTATTTCATTTGAAGAAATTTGTCTTTTAAAATATTCAACCAATTCATGAACCTGCTCTTGAATGTCATCTATGGTGAAGCGCTTCGCTTGCTCATCATTTAACAGATGTATATTTTCTAACAAATCCGTAATTCTTTTTTCATTAAATTTTCGTTTTTCTTCATAAAGATCCATTAAACTTTTCTTATCTGCTTCAAGTTTTTCGATTGCGTCGTTACCACTTTGACTTAAACTTCTACTCTTCAAGCGATGTTGCGATCTACGTTCACCCCTATCATCCTCCCCAGAAACAGACCCAGAATCGGTTGCCGCCCCCCCACCTGATCGTTGACGAAGACGATTTAATTCAAGTTGAATTTTTTCTTTTTGAGCCCAAATATTATCATTGTCATTTTCAGAGTCTTTAAGTTTATCTGCCAAATCTTTTTTTTCAGCGCTTAATTCATTTATTACTACTTCTTGCTGATCTAAAACCTTCTGTATTGCGCTCCTTTCTGCCTTCAAATTAAGTAATTCCTCTTTTTTTGCTTCTAATTGTTTAAATAATTCTTTAATCTGTTTTGCAATTACCTCATGCTGTTTAGTTAATTCAGAATTTGCTGTATCCAGCCATTCTAAATTTTTACCTAATCTCTCGTTTTCACTTTCTAGTTCTTCATTTTTAAGTTGAATCTGTCTATTTTCTTCTTCCAACTTGCCAATCTGTGCAGTAATCAATGCCATGTCTGCTGTAAGTTTCTCTACCTCACCCGTTTTTTCTTTCAACTGTTTTTTTGTTTCAGCAAGTGCTTTAATTAATCGCTCTTTTTCTACTTCTAACTCATTTAATCTTTCATTCAACGATGCCATTGCTCTTTGCTTTTGCGTACGCGCTAAACTGTCGCGTCTGCTGCTTAGTCTTCCTTGTAATTTTAAACAAGATTCACGTCGTAATTGTTCTACTGTAACCGCAAACTTGCCTGATTCTTGTTCAAAATTTCCTCGTATTTTAACTAAGTCCCCTGGTGTACTTGATGTAACTTGACCACCCCTTTTTTGAGGCGTAGTATACACAGGCGTTGCCGCCCCACCACCGCCGCCGCCGCCGCCAGTATCAGAACCAAACCCAGGATTGTCGTCATACTTCTGTTCATCCTGACCCGCGGTGCTCAATTGTCGTTTGTGTAAACGACCCTGTAAACGCGCACTTGCACCTAAACTTTCTTTTCTAAGATCCCCTATCTGACTCCGTGCCTCATTATTAAAATTAGTCCAAATTTTAGATGTATCTCGATCACGCTCAAAATCAAACGACATACCATGCAAAAGCATCATTTTTTGCTGAAAATAACTACAACCCGCATAAATAAAGAATTTTTTTGAATCGTCATTAAGATTTGTTCCTTCACAACGCAAAGTAAAACTCTCTAAAGCGTCAAGCTCTGTAAGAGGCAAATTCCGCTCTGTTTTTAAAGCAAGCACCAAAGCATTCAACGACTCAACAAAATCATTATAATTTTCTGACCACTTTTTGTCTTCTGAACCTAGAATATCGAATTTATTTTTCACTTTGAACACTAAAGCCTTCAATTTTTTAGGCAATTCCTCAGTTTTATAAAGTTTAGAAATAGCGTCGTTAAATAAGGTTTTTGAAAATTCCAACTTTGCGAGTAAAACTTTACTCCAGTCATTAAGTGCAACCGTGAAATATTGTAAAGCCTCTGCATTTTTTAATAAATCACCCTGTTTATTTATGTCATCGTCAATCGATTCAAATTTCCCCCTATCTTCATCTAAAAAAATCCCATAATCCATGGTCTTGCGACTACTTAAGTCATACAAGGCCTGTGCCCGAGCAAAAGCTTCTTTATATTTTTGTTGCAAACTTCCAATATCGTCTAAATCCAACGACTCAACAGGCGAAGCCCCACCTGCTTTCG
>JBILGQ010000124.1:0-4213 GCA_044350955.1 Candidatus Marinamargulisbacteria bacterium
AAACCTCTTCGATTTCATTTGGGTTTAATGCTTGTGCAAGT
This sequence comes from Candidatus Marinamargulisbacteria bacterium, assembly GCA_044350955.1. Taxonomy (GTDB): domain Bacteria; phylum Margulisbacteria; class Marinamargulisbacteria; genus JBILGQ01. Next base: position 42 of record JBILGQ010000124.1, read on the forward strand.
AGCTCTCTTTCTTGATCCAATTGTAGAGGGGATTTATTATAGGCATTGTGCCCAAGTCCTTTTGTTTGATTTTGTTCTTCAATTTCAAGAGCTTCATTAAAAATATCAGAAAAGGATATAGAATCTGACTTGGCAGACATGGGTTGTATTTTTTGAGTACTAGATGCATCAAGGCTATTTATTCTGACCATTTATTTTAACATCTCCACAACAGAATTATACATGGATTTGGTTAATTTGAAAGCATTTATATTGGCTTCATACATAGCCTCTGTATGTTTAAGTGTGATCATTTCATTAGGCATATTTACGTTTGGTAAATAAAAATATCCGTTTTCATCGGCTTGTGGAGCGGCTGGGTCAAAGTAACGTCCAAATGGTTCAGTGCTTCTGCCTACATCTTTAATTTTTACACCTAAATCAGAGGCTTCTAATACCACATATTTTTTTTGGTAGGGTAAGCCTGTTTCTTCGTCTTTTAGTGTAACTAAGTTGGCTACATTTTCAGCTACTACAGTCATTTTGAATCGTTGTGCTAGAATACCCGACATATTGATGGCCATGGCATCTTCAATAGTGGTGATTCTAGCCGAAATACTTGAATTTAATAGGATTGCACTTACAGTATAAATTAGGAGTATTTTTATTAATTTCATTATTTCTTTCCTGCTGTAACAACGGTTTTATAAATCTCGAATCTTTTTTTATAAAGTGCCAAATAACCTGAGTGTAAATTTTTATTTCTTCCCATGCTGGCTGTCATATGTTCTAGGACCACTTTTTCGAAGTGATCTTCATTATTTAGAACCATTTGAGATAATTCTAATTCATCCTCAGGAAATAATATAGGCTTAAAACCAGGAGTCGTTGCATTGGCAATATTATATGAATATAAGGCATGTTTTAATGAGGCTTTATAAATAGCATTTTCTAAGTCGATATCTGCTTTAGTTAATAAAATTTGGCTTTTTTTTGGTTCCGAATTTTGGTTAGTTGAAAAGGGAGCTTGCGCATATAAATTTGGACAGCTAATCAAACCAACAGTAATTAATAGAATTAATTTTAGCATATCATTTCCTCTTTGTGTTTTAATAGCTTGGTTCTAAGTTTTTCTAAAATATTTTTGTGTTGTCTACAAGTTTTTGCTTTTGAAAGGTTTAAAAAATTGGCTATTTCGTTTTGTTTCCAGTTTTTTATATAAAATAAATCGAGTAGGGTTTTGTCATCTTTATCTAGTTCATGAATACTTTCCCAAATATAGGAATACGATTCATCTATTATTTCGGTTTCAGGGTTTCTCATACCCTTCTTATCAGAAATAATGCTTTCTATGTTTGTTGATAAATAATGAACCATTGATACCGATCGCAATAAACTCTCCTTGGTTACTTCTGAACTGTCTTCTGATGATTCTAAGGAATCTTGAATGAATTCTGAAATATGTTTTCGAATACGTTCTTTTTTAGAGCTATAATCGTTGGGTAAGCGGTTTTTCCAGGCATATCGGACTTGATCTAGTATTTCGCCATTAATTCGATAATAGGCATAAGTGACAAATTTGGCATCATGTACTTCTTTAAATTTATTTTTAGCTTTAATTAGACCTTCAATTCCCCAGCTTATTAAATCTTGAAATTCGATACAGGGCGGTACTTTGCCAGATTTTAATAATTTTGTGGATATAGATTTTATTATAGCCATATGTTCTTGAATAAACTCTTCGGTTATCTGTTGCTGAGAGCGTTCATAGTTTGATTTTATTTGGTTGAGATTGACATCTTGTGGATTGCTCAATTAATTTTCCCCATAATAATTGGTGTTTTTTTCTAATCCGAATAAGTCTAGTTGTTCAGCTACGTGCTTTGACAAGTGAAAACCTATAATGTTGTTAATCATTTCATTTCCCTGTTTATTATCAAGTATGTCTTCTTCATCATCTTCAAAACCCATAATAGTTTGTGATTGAACCATAGGTTTTATAAAAATTTCATTTATAAACATTGCCTCGATAGCATCGATTTTGCTTTCATAATTATTTTCATCCATTAAGTACATTTCGCTCATATTGCCGGGGAGATATTGAGCTATGTTAGTGCTGCAGTAGAGCAGGCAAAGAATAAGGGTTATTTTTCCTAGAATCATAAGATGTCTAGATCACACTTAAGGGCCCCCGATTCCTTTAATGCTTGGAATATCGATACTAAATCCTTAGGGCTAGCTCCGATTTGGTTAAGAGAGTCTACTAAATTGCTCAAAGTGGTACTTGCTGGAATATACGAAAATGAATTTTTTTCATTAGTAATGGTAATACTTTCTCCTGTTTGATTATTAAAAACCCCTCCATCTTCATTTGAGATTTTTATTGATAGTCCTCCGTGTGTAATCGCGACTGGAAATAATCGAACCCGTTCACCCACAATGATGGTGCCTGTTTTAGAGTTGATGACAATTTTAGAAGATTGGTCGGGCACTATTTCAATATTTTCAATCTGCGCTATAGTAGTTATTAAGTCTGAAGAATTTAAATCAGTTAAAGGTATTTTAATGGTGGTCGCATCAATAGCTTTTGCCCCAGGAAAACCACTGTTTTGTATGGCTTTAGCTGTATTACGTACTGTAGAAAAATTGGGTTCATTTAATACGATAGTAATGTTGTGTTGATCTGAAAAAATGACAGGCACTTCTGCTTCAACAATGGCTCCGTTTGATATAAAACCCACTGTGCTTTGATTTTTAACTAATGATCCTGTAGAAGAACTTTCGTTAATGCCATCTACCACTATAGCTCCTTGTGCTACGGCGTATGTTTTCATATCGGCTCCAAGCAGTGGTGTCATAATTAATGTTCCGCCTGATAGTGAGGTCGAGTTACCTAGTGAAGATACTGTTACTGAAATACGTTGCCCTTTTTTAATAAAGGGGGGTAGTGTTGCTGTTGTGATAACTGACGCTACATTTCGTGAGTTTAAATCAGCCCCGCTTACAGATACGCCCATTTTTGATAATAAATTTCTTAGTGTATTTCCGGTTAATCCTGTACGGCTATCGCCAGTTCCTCTTAAACCAACTACAATACCGTATCCGATTAATTGATTGTCTCTTGCTTCAATAAGTGATGCGATATCTTTTAATCGCACCTTCATTTCATTCGTTTGTTGTGCGAAATTCGTGACGCTTATTGAGATAAAGACTATTACGAGTAGTATTTTTTTCATTTTAAAATAACCAATTAAATAATTTTGTCATAATACCTGGGCTTTGATTATCTGCCACGACACCTGATCCATTTACCGAAATTTCTGCTTTGGCGATTTGGTAAGAGAATACAGAGTTTTTTGGCGATATATCTTGCGGTCTGATTATACCAGCTATGCGAATAGTTTCTAACTCATTATTTACTTTTACTTGATGAATGCCTTCTATATAAATATTTCCTGAATCTAAAATTTCTGTGACTATTGACGATATTACAGCTTTCACTTGGCTTCGTCGTGATGTTTGACCACTTCCTTCGTAATTATTTTCGGCTCTGATAGTGGTATTTCTTTTTTTATTCTCGGTTTCGTTGCCAAGTAAGTTTGCAATTTGTTGCCATGATGTATCAAGTCGTCCTTGTAATCCGGCATCTCTTTCTGTTTGGGTACTGGCTTGTTGTACGGCAGAGGTTGCTTCTGAAATGTAAATTGTGATAATATCTCCTGTTTTTATACGTCGGTTCTGAACTCCATAAAAAGGAGCCTTTGCGTTGTCCCATAAAGAATCCGCTTGTATAGCGGGGGTAAATAGCAAAAAACTAATTAGCAAGTACAACAATTTTTTGTGTTTTATCACTTATATTTTCTCCATCTACTATTTTAGCCATTATTATTTTTTTTGACATCATTAATTTTATTCTAATTTTTTCACCTATAAAACCCGAATCTAATGCTTCTGCCTGGCTTTCAATGCTAAATCCGTCATCCAATATTCTAATAGACACTGTTTCGCCTTTTTTAATATCAGGGATAGATTCAACCCATTTCTGTGATGCTATTGAATCTTTATACACAGTATATTTAGTTTGTTTACCAATTATAGCATTCTTTGCAAGTATATACTGGTTTGTATCAGAATTTAAGCAGGTATTAAAGGTTTCTAAATCTTCTTCTCGAATAATTGCATGTTTATCAATC
>JBILGQ010000125.1:0-4210 GCA_044350955.1 Candidatus Marinamargulisbacteria bacterium
ATGCAAGCCGCTATTTTATCGATTAAATTAAACTACTTAGAAGAACAACATGAAGGGCGCATTAAAAATGCAAACTACTACAACAGACACCTAGAATCTCGTTTTAATAAGCCTCAAATCCTTAAAAACTGCAAAACCATTTATAACCAATACACCATCAAAACTGATAATAGAGCTGCATTACAACAGCACCTAAACGATCATACGATAGGAAATAACATCTACTACCCTATCCCATTACATCTACAGGAATGTTTTGCTTACCTAAACTACAAAGAGGGAGACTTCCCAGAATCAGAAAAAGCCGCTAAAAGCGTTTTATCATTACCTGTTTACTCTGAATTAAGTGAAGATCAATTAAAATACGTTGTTGATACTTTAAATACGTTTAAAAACTAAACAAATTCACAGCCATCCCATAAAAAATAAAAAACACGAAAATAATTGATTAGATTCGGTATTTCGCGTCAGAGCTAAATTAGATACCCTGATATTTCTTCGAGCATAGTATGCTAGAATTAAATACCATAGCTGACAAGCATAGTTTGATGTGTTTGGGGCGCTCCGCCCCCAAGCCCCAGGCCTCATTTCTTTTGGTGGCAAAAGAAACGAAGGCAAAGAAAACCACCCCCTTACGGAACTTTTCGAATCGCTTGCTTGGCAGAATGTTTTTGGGTTGGCGCTTTTTTTACCGTGGCCAAGTGGCGCGATTCTCTCATTTCCTTCAGGGGGGTTAAACTGCCTCATTCGCTTTGCTCATTCGCTATCGTGTTACGCTAAGCTACTTAATTACCTCATATCGAGCAAAGCGATGATGCGTGTTTTTGTTAGCGTTTTGTGTCGGCATTGCGTATGAACATTTGAAGAACGACAAAGAGAGTATTTGGGCGAGGACAGTTCCGCAGCCCAAACACGAACGTCGGAGTGATGAAAACGTGAAGGAAAACTTGCCGTGGCACTTTTTTGCTTCCATTTTTTGCTGCCATGACAAAAAATGAAGTCGGAGTTGTTAAGGGGCGATGCGCACTTAATGCTCTCTTAAGAAAAATTATTTATTTGAATTGGTGGTTTTTTTACCGTGAATAGTTACAAAACCGCAAGCTCTCTTTTTGTCTTTTTTTCTTCTCTTGAACTTAATTCATTGAAATTTTACTGTTTTTTATAGTCTATGAGATGGCTGTGAAACAAATTTAACTCTATTTAAATTTAAACAGATTAAACGTACAACTCCGGAAACAACTCACGTTCAACCGCTTCAATAATAATATGCAAAATAAGCATATGTAGCTCTTGAATACGATCGGTTGTTTTACCTGGCACTATAAACTCGATCTGAGATTTAGATTTTAGTAATCCGCCATCTTTACCTAATAAAGCAACCGTACTCATTCCAAGCTGCGATGCTAATTCTTGTGCAAAAATAACGTTCTGAGAATTTCCGCTTGTTGATATTCCTATAAATACATCGCCTGGCTTACCAAAAGCTTCTACACCACGGCTAAAAATGTGCTCAAAGCCAAAATCATTACCTACACATGTTATATGAGCCGGATCGTTTAACGATATAACAGGCAAAGCTTTACGATCTTTGCGGTAACGCCCTGTAAACTCTTCTGCAAAATGCATGGCATCACAGGCCGATCCGCCATTTCCACAAATTAACACTTTACGGCCATTTTTAAAGGCAGCCGCTATCTTGGCAGCCGTTTTTTGAACTAAATCTAGGTATCGGCTGTCTTGATTAAATACAGTCAGTACCTCTTGTGCGTCTTGAAAGGCCTGCTTAATATGGGCCTGCATACTTTATGATGTGCTGATGCTAGACGATAAAAAGTCTTTATTTAGTCGAGCTATATTTGAAACAGAAATACCTTTTGGGCAAGCTGCTTCACATTGATATTCATTTGAACAAGCACCAAAGCCTTCTGATTCCATTTGTCTGACCATGCTTAAAACACGCTTTTTACGCTCTGGCTGCCCTTGTGGCAATACGCCTAAGTGAGTTACTTTCGCGGCAACAAACAACATCGCTGAAGCATTGGGGCAAGCCGCAACACAAGCAGCACATCCAATGCACTGAGCAGAATCAAAAGCCATATCAGCGGCTGGTTTAGATACCAAAATAGCATTAGCATCAGGTGCAGAACCCGTTCTTACAGACACATATCCACCGGCACTGATGACATTGTCGAATGATTTTCTATCAACAACTAAATCTTTAATAATTGGCAACGCTTTAGATCTAAATGGCTCTAATACTATTGTATCCCCGTCTTTAAACTCACGCATATGCAACTGACACAAAGTAGTACGTGCACGTGGTCCATGAGCTTCGCCATTTACAACAGCTCCACAAGTTCCACAAATTCCTTCTCTACAGTCATGAGAAAATGCTATAGGATCTTTTTCCTTTTTGATTAAACTTTCGTTTAAAACATCTAACATCTCTAAAAAAGACGCATCTTCGTCAATATTTTCTGCATAGCAGCTTTCAAAAAAGCCCTTTTCATTCTTATTTTTTTGTCGCCAAACTTTAAGAGTAACATTTATTTTTTTTGACATTATTTATAACTCCTTGTCGAAGGCTTCAGATTTTCAAATACCAATTTTTCTTTATGTAAGGTAGGTTCTTGCCCTACTCCATTAAATCCCCAAGCTGCTACATAAGAATACAAATCATCTTGTCGCAACGCTTCACCTTCTTCACTTTGGCTTTCTTCTCTAAAGTGTCCGCCACAAGATTCCGCACGCTCGAGCGCATCTTTCACCATTAATTCAGCAAATTCTAAGAAATCAGCCACACGTCCAGCCTTTTCTAATTCTTGGTTAAACTCATTTAATCCGCCAGGAATTTTAAGATTGGTCCAAAAATCGGCTCTAATTTCAGGTATACGTTTTAACAAATCTTCTAATCCATCCTTAGTGCGCGACATCCCACATTTATCCCACATCATTAAACCTAATTGACGGTGATAATAATCAACTGTTTTACGGCCTTTTATAGACATCAATTTTTGCAAACGCTCTTTTACTTCTGTTGAACTTTTGCTTATAGCAACATCGCTAACAGGTTTTAAGTCTGCTTTTGCCAAATAATTTCCTAAAGTAGAAGGAACCACAAAATAACCATCCGCCAATCCCTGCATCAGAGCGCTGGCACCTAAACGGTTAGCACCATGATCAGAGAAATTCGCCTCACCCAAAACAAACAAACCCTCTAAGTTCGACATTAGATTATAATCAACCCACAAACCGCCCATTGTATAATGAACAGCCGGATATATCATCATAGGCTCTTTATACGGATTAGCGTTGGTAATACGTTCATACATCTCAAACAAATTACCATATCTCTCTTCGATAAGATCTTTACCCAAACGTTTAATAGCATCCGAAAAATCAAGGTAAACGGCTAATTTTGTAGGCCCCACCCCTTTTCCTTCATCACAAACATACTTCGCATTTCTTGAAGCCAAATCACGAGGCACTAAGTTACCAAAGCTAGGATATTTACGCTCTAAATAATAATCTCTTTCAGACTCAGGTATATCATTCGGATGTCGTTTATCATCAGCCTTTTTAGGCACCCAAACACGACCGTCATTTCGCAGTGATTCGCTCATCAAAGTAAGTTTAGACTGATAATCACCATGAACAGGAATACAAGTCGGATGAATTTGAGTAAAACAGGGGTTCGCAAAAAAAGCACCTTTTTTATGAGCTTTCCAAGTGGCTGTTACATTACATCCCATTGCGTTCGTTGATAAATAAAATACGTTTCCATAACCACCTGTAGCTAAAATAACGGCGTCAGAAATATGAGTCTCTATCTCACCAGTCTTTAAATCACGCGTCACAATACCCCTAGCTTTACCATCAGAAACGATCACATCCATCATTTCTGTATAAGTGTGTAATTCTACAGAACCAGCATGAACTTCTTTCATCATGGCTGAATACGCACCAATTAACAATTGTTGTCCGGTTTGCCCACGTGCATAAAAAGTTCGAGATACCTGCGCACCCCCAAAAGAACGGTTGTCTAACAAGCCGCCATACTCTCGAGCAAAAGGCACACCTTGCGCCACACATTGATCAATAATATTCACCGAAATTTCGGCTAAACGATATACATTGGCTTCTCGAGATCTAAAGTCGCCACCTTTAATCGTGTCATAAAACAAACGATACACACTATCTCCGTCGTTCT
>JBILGQ010000007.1:0-13671 GCA_044350955.1 Candidatus Marinamargulisbacteria bacterium
TGATCGCTTATTGCACAATGAAGAAGATGTTCGACGTAAATACAATAAGCGTCCACCGAAAGATAGGGAGCTTGATCATGATTGGTAATGTTTTTAAACGTTTTTTAGGCTTATTATTGGGGCTTGGCTTTTTTTTCGGGCTTTATGCATCTGTTTGGGCCGAGGTTGCAGTTGATGCTCGATTAAGTAAGTCAGAGATAGCTCTTGATCAGGTTGTTGAGTTAAAAATTAGTGTGTCGAATACTAAGGAAAATGTGTCTGTGAATACAGATGCGATGACAGATTTTTATATTTTGAGCCAGGGCAGCTCTAAGAGCTATCGTATTGTGAATAATAATTTTTCTGCTTCTTCGGTGTTGATGTATACTTTAAGGCCTAAACGCAGTGGTAAATTGCTTATACCGGCTTTTTCTATGTTTATTGAGGGCAAAACGTATACAACTGAGCCACTTGAATTGAAGGTGTTAGAGAGAGGGCAAGCAGGTGCTTCTGGGTCTGCTACTACTCAGACTGCTTCGAATCGACACCGTCAGGTGGATGTGTTTATTGAAGCTTCTGTTGATAAGTCTAGTGCTTATGTTGGTGAGATAACTCATTATCGCTTATTTTTGTATAGAAGTGTGGCTCTTTTGAGTGAGCTCAGATACGAACTCCCACAGTTTGGTAATGTGGAAGTGAAGCAACTTGAGCGGGATCCTAAAGTAGTTGAGACCGTTAGAAATGGCCGTCGTTATTATGTGCAGGAAATTGATAAACGCGCGTTGATTGCTTATGAGGCTGGTAAAGTAAAAATTTCTCCTGCAGTTGTTCAGATACATATGGGGGTTTATGGGGTTCAAACGTTAAATTCTAATTCTGTTGGGCTGACCATTAAAGCGTTGCCAACTTTAAATAAACCTCAGAATTTTTCGGGTGTTGTTGGAGATTATCACATGCAAACAAGCATAGATTCGTCGGCTCCGGTTCAAAATAAACCTTTGCCTGTACGCTTAAAAATATCGGGGACCGGAGATTTGACTCAAATTCATGCACTGACTTATAGCGAAGATAGACATTATAAAGTTTATAAATCTACTGTCAAAGATCAGATCACTTATAGCGATACAATCAAAGGTGTTCGAGAATTGGAATATATTGTTGTGCCAAAAGATCAGGGAAAATACGCATTGCCTGTGTTTGAATTTAATTTTTTCTCTCCTAAAGAACGGCGTTATATTACCCTAAGATCTTCGGCTCTTTCGATTTCTGTTATTGCCTCTGGATTATCACAAGCTGATATCTCTCGCGGTGAAGAAGCCCGGATTGTTGAAGAAATTGCCCAAGATTTACGGTATATCCGATTGGGAATTGATGTTCATGATCAAAAGAAATTGTTTTATCAGTCTTTTCTTGGACTTATATTTGTTGTAGGGTCGTTTTTATATGCGTTGGTCTTTTTTGTGCGGGTATTATGGGATCAGGGCTTGTCAACGTTTGTAGAAAATTTTAGAGTTAAAAAGCCCTATATACGTGCTTTAGATGCAGTTGGTGAGGCTGAAAAGCTAGACTCGGTTGAAGATCAGGTGCGTGCTATTCAGGCCTTGCTTTATGATTATTTGACTGTGCTGATAGGTAAGCAAGCACGTGCTTTAACTGGTGATGAATTAGAGGGTCAGTTGAAACGGTTATCGTGCTTAGACTCTGATATTTCTGATCTAAAAGCAGTGTTAAATCATTGTGCTTATATTGGGTATGCGCCCGCGACTATTAACGAGCAGGATATTTACGCATTATTGCAAGCTGTGAAAGAACTATTACAGCGCTTAAAAGGATATGAATCATGAAAAGAATTGTTTTGTTTGTTTTGATGTTTGTTAAGTTGTCGTACGCTAGTTTAGAGCAGGCTGAAGCAAATTATGCGAATCAAAACTATGCTTCGGCACTGGCTCAATATCAAGCCTTGTTACAAGACTTTCCTTCGCAAGGCGACTTGCTATATAATATCGGGAACTGTTATTTTAAATTGGAACAGTATGGTTATGCGATTGTATATTATCGCAAAGCTTTAAAATGGAGTTCTTTTGATTCTGATAGTCGCTACAACTTAAATCTTGCCCGACAGTTTGTGGTGGATGAAACGCAAACAAAGTCGTTTTTGGTATCGTTTATAAAGTGGCGCGATGCATTGTCTTTGAATCAATTAGCGTATAGTTTTTGTGTGTTGATTTGTGTGCTTATTACTTTATTGTGGCTGAAACGAGTAGGTTACAAAAGGGAATTGCTGGCTAATTTGTCTTGGGTTGTGACGGTTTGTATGTTGTTTATTGGTACTTGGTTTATGTTTAGTTTTGTTGCGTTTCGGTCGGACTATGCTGTTGCCGTTACGAAAAAAATAGAGGTGCATTCAGGTCCTTCAGAGTCGCTTCCTATTTTATTCTATATCCATGAAGGACATGAATTGCGTATTATAACGAAAAAATTGCAGTGGTGTGAAATTGAATTGAGTAACGGATTTAAAGGCTGGGTGAAGCAGTCAACGGTGGTGGAAATATAATGATAAAAACAAAAGATATTTTATTTCAAAAAACGGTACATTTTATCGGTATTGGCGGAGCTGGTATGATTGCTTTGGCGCAATATTTACGATCTTTTGGGAACTGTAAGGTAACTGGAACTGATTTGAAGAAAAGTCCGGCTTTAAAAGAGCTTGCTAAGCATGGATTTTCTATTTTTGATGTTCATGATGAAAAGCATGTTAAAAAAGCAGATTTTGTTGTTTTTTCTACCGCTGTATCAGAGGATAATCCGGAGCTTGCTTATGCTAGGCAGGTTAAGATTCCATGTTATAGACGTAGTGAATTTTTGGCTTTGTTGATGAAAGATTATAAGCAGATTGTTTCTATTTCGGGGGCCCACGGAAAAACAACGTCTACAGGGTTAGCTATACATATTTTAGATAGTGCGGGGATTATTCCTTCTTTTATGATTGGGGGTGAGTTGGCTCCTTATTATGTAAATGGTCGCTATAGTGAAAGCTCTACTTTTGTTACTGAAGCTGATGAGTCCGATGGCTCTTTTTTGAACTTAATTGGTGATTATGCATTAATAACTAACATTGATTTAGAGCATATGAATTATTATAAAAGCGAAGAAAATTTAATGGCTAGTTTTTTAAATTATGCGAATAAGACTATAGAAAAAGACGGGTTTTTGTCTTTAAATTTAGATGATAAACGCATAAAGTCTATTATTCATCAGATTCATGAAAGTAATTTTTATTGTATTTCGGTTTTAGATAAAGCGGCCGATTTGTTTGCTGATGCTATTGTTTATACTGGTTCGGGTACTAGTTTTGATTTGTATTTTCGGTCTAAATTATTAGGGACTGTTTCCTTGAATTTGTTTGGTAAGCATAATGTGTATAATGCGTTATCGGTTATTGCATTGATGTTAAAAATGAATGTGCCTTTTAGCCATATTCAAAAAGGTTGTAAATCGTTTAAGGGAGTAAAGAGACGGTTGCAATTTATTGGTAAATTCAATGGTGCTTCAATTTATGATGATTATGGTCATCATCCTACTGAAGTTAGGGCTACGTTAGCGGGGATTAAATCGGTGTTTAAAGGCCATGTTACCTGTGTGTTTCAACCGCATCGTATTACCAGAGTTCAGCAATTGTTAACAGAATTTCAGCAAGCATTTGGAGACGCCGATACCGTGATTGTTATGCCTGTCTATGCAGCGAACGAGGAAGGAGATTCGATTGCATTGTCTAAAGAACTTGCAAAAGGCATACAGGAATTCAGTCAAATTGAAGCGCTTTATTTAGAGTCTTTTGAAGCTGTACAGTTACACTTAAAGCAACAGCTTAGCCCCGATGATATTGTTATTACTATGGGAGCTGGTGATATTAGTAAGTTAGGGCCAGAGTTAGTTGCTGAAAAAATGGCTTTGAAAAAACCAGTTATGGAGGCGTCTTATTCAGCAAAAAAAGGATTATGATTTAAAAAAATTAACTAGCTTTCAGTTAAATGGCTGTATTCACTCTCTTACGGTGTTAGAGTCTATTGATGAAGCGCGGTTATTTTGTAAAGATCATCAACAGTTTATTGTATTGGGGAAAGGGTCTAATTCAATTGTGAGTGAATCGGCTTTTCAGACGCCTTTTGTGCAGGTGTCTTCACAACTTTGTTTGCCCAGTTTAGAGCATGGAATTTTAGAGCTTAGTGCTGGTACTACCGTTCAGCAATTATTACGCTTGTCTTTAGATTTAAGTATTTCTGGTTTTGAATTTATGGCTGGGGTGCCGGCGTCTATTGGGGGTATGATTGCTATGAATTTTGGTTGTTGGGGCAAAGAAATAGCCGATATGATTCAGTCTGTGGATGTGCTTACAGACAAAAATGAACTGCTGCGATTACCGGCAACAGACTGTGGGTTTTCGTATCGCCATTCTGTGTTTCAAGAAAAATCATGGATTATTTTATCGGCACGCTTAACTGTCACGCATGGTGATCGCGATCTTATTAAATCAACGATTAAGCGCTATGTAGACGAGCGTTTGGCTAAACAGCCTATTCGAGGGAAGACTTTTGGGTCTGTTTTTAAAAACCCTGAGGGATTTAGCGCAGCTAAGCTTATTGAATCTTTAGGATTTAAGGGTTATGAAAAAGACGGGGTTCAGGTATCTTCTCAACACGCTAATTTTTTTGAAAATACTGGAACTGCTAGTTATGACAGTGTGTTATCTATGATACAATTGTTGCAACATGAGGTGAAAAAATCTTATTCAGTCACCTTAGTACCGGAAGTAAAATTAATAACATGATTAGTAAAGAATTAACGATTGCTGTGTTGTGTGGTGGAAGTTCTCAAGAACGAGAGGTTAGTTTGCGTTCAGGGAAGAATGTTTTAGACTCTCTGTTACGACAAGGGTATAAAGCTATGGTATTTGATCCGTCTGAACGGCCCTTATCTTCGCTTGAGGCCGATGTTGCTTTTTTGGCTTTACATGGCCCTCAGTATGAAGATGGCGCAATTCAGGCACAATTAGAGTTGTTCGGTATCCCTTATACAGGAAATGGACCTAGTAGTTGTATTATAAGCATGAATAAATTGTTTACAAAAGCATTGTGTGCACGTTATAGCATTCCTACAGCGGCTTATGTACTTTGTTCTGCTGTGTGTGATCGGCTTCCACAGTCTTTTAGTTATCCTGTGGTTTTAAAGCCACTTAATGAAGGCAGTAGTATCGATGTTTTTATTTGTGATACAGATGCTGATTTAGTTCGGATTTCGCAGCAATTACTTAAGCGATATTCAACGTTTTTATTAGAGGAATTTATTGAAGGTAGAGAAATTACGGTGGGTGTTGTGCAATGCCCAGATACTGTTGTATTGCCATCGTTAGAATTAATTCCCAAAAATCGTTTTTATGATTACGAAGCCAAGTATACACCTGGTATGACTGATTTTATTCTTCCTGCAAGATTATCAGAGCAAGAAAAACGGCGTGTTAATGAGTTAACCATTACTTTGTTTGAGTTGTTTAATTGTCATGGAATGGCACGATTTGATTACCGTGTTTGCCCAAAAAGAGGTCCTTTATTATTAGAGTTGAATTCTATTCCTGGGTTAACAAATACCTCTGATTTACCTGCTCAAGCAAAAGAGTATGGTCTTTCTTTTGATGGGCTAATCGAACATATTTTAAATTCGGCTTTTACTCGCATGTTATGAAAAATCGTTTGATTTACGCTGCTCTGCTTACGGTTATAGTGTTGTTGTTTAGTTTGCCTTATTTTTCTATACAACACATTGATTTTGATGAGATGACATATTTATCTGAAAAAGATTTAAAAGCAGAGTTAAGTCATTTGAAAGGGCGAAATGTATTTTTAACCTTGATATTTAGACCTTATAGAAAACTATTTAAGACTTATAAACAAATCGAATCGCTTGAAAAAGATGTGCATTTTCCGAATGCTATTACATTTAAAGTAATAGAGAAAAAGCCTTGGTTATCATGCATGACAGAAGGTCAAACTATACTGATTTCTAGTGATGGCATTATTTTGACTAGGGGGGGTGATTATGTGATTGAAAACCCTAATCAAATGATGGTGTTGAAGGGAATGAGCTTAGAATATTTTGCAGACGATCATATCTCGGGTCATTTGCTTACACAGCTTAAGCGACTTAATAATTTAAGGACGACTTATTTTCCGAATCAATCGGTATTAATTGAGCAGGATGCTTATAATTCCTGGACACTTATTTTGTTTGATCAAATACTGGTTAAATTGGGCAATTTAGATGATTTAGAAGAAAAATTTAGTCGTTTGCATACGTTTTTGAATATGATTGAAACCGAAAACTATAGTACTATTAATTATATTGATTTAAGAATTAAAAATAAATTATTAGTAAGTAAATCAGTAGAAAATAAAATACTTGAAAATAAATTACCGGAAAATAAATTACCGGAAAATAAATTAATGGAAAATAAATTAATGGAAAGCGAATGACAGTGAATCCGAATATATATTTAGGCTTAGATATTGGCTCTACTCGCTTAAGCGCTGCTTTATGTGAAATAAGCGATGCTGATGAGTTGCAATTAAAAGGGGTAGGGTCTTATCCTTCCAGAGGGTTTGAAAAAGGTAGAATAACTGATTATGAGGCTTTAAAAAAAGGGATTCATGAGACAATTGCACAGGCAGAGTTAGACGGAAATTGTTCGTCTAATAAAGTATTTTTAAGTATTTCTTCTGTATATTTAACAACGTTTCATCATGTAGGGATGTTGCAGTCAGAAGACGAATCGGGTCAAATCTCGTATCAGGATAAAATTAATGTGATCAAGCAAAGTAAAAATGTGGCTTTGCCTACAGATAAACTATTGCTTCATGCGATTCCGTTGGTTTATAAAGTAGATGGGGTTATTGTTCAAAATCCGGTTGGGGTTTTTGGTAAAAAATTAGAAGTTCAAACTTATTTAATTTTGGTGTATACCGATGTTATTCAGAATTTAAAGTCGATATTGAACTTTTTGGGTTATACAATTAAAGGCTTTGTCTTTGATGCTTTGGCAGCAGGGCAGATAGCTTTATTGTCTAAAGAACGCAAAGAGGGAGCTTTTCTGATAGAAATCGGAGGCAGCCAGACGCGAGTATCGTTGTTCAAAAATGACTTGCTTTGTCATTCTTGGGATGTTCCGATTGGGGGGCAGCTGTTTAGTTCAGATATAGCGACCTGTTTAAAAGTATCATTTAGTGAAGCCGAGCGACTTAAATTATTGTATGGGGATGTGTTAACCGCTAGGGTTAGTGCTGATGAAATTCTGGATATTAGTTCTGCCGATAATAGCGAAAAGCAGATAAAGCGGTTTTTATTGAGCCAAATTTTAGAAGCCAGAGCAAAAGAATTATTTGGGTATATAGTTTCAAAAGTAAAACTTTGTAGTGATCCCAATTACCAGATTGTTCTGGGCGGTGGAGGATCTTTGTTAAAAGGATTGTTAGATATGAGTAAACAGTGCTTGAATTCGAATTCTCGAGATGGATTACCTGATACAGTGAAGGGTATTATTGAAAGCTCTACCTATTCAACCGCTGTTGGATTGGTGTTGTATGGGTTACGTACCGACGCTATCTTGTATCAAGAGGTCCCTTATGGAATAGTAGAAAGGATTAAACAATGGCTACGTCGCTTTTTTTAACAATTAAGCGCATTTCTTATATCGGATTGGTTTTATTTAGTGATGTTAAAAAATTACTCGAATTTTTCTTAAATTTATTTTCCTCTTTAGGGGCATTATTGATATTGTTGTTATTGATTATAGAATTTGCTTTTCCACCTTCTGCTCAGCAGGTATCGGGGTATTTTTTCATTCATCATTATATTATTTATGCTTTTATTATAGATATTATTCTTAGATTTGTATTCTTTAAAAAAAATCGCTGGCTTACTTTTTTATTTCGTCCAACCGATTTGTTGGTTTTTGTTCCGTTTGTAATTACCTTAATTATTCCTAATTTTGGATTTACATTTTTTATGAGTCAAGTATTATTGTTGTTATTGTTAATAGGTCGCATGGGGCATATGTCGTTTTTAACGAATTTGTTTAAAGTAAGGCCTGCTCAATTTATTCTTATAGGGTTTATCTTTTTAATTTTTATCGGAGCATTGTTATTAGTTCTTCCTAATGCGTCAGTAGAAGGCAAACAGCTTAGTTTTATTGATGCCCTGTTTACGTCTTGCTCGGCTGTTTGTGTGACCGGATTGGCAGTAAATGATATTGGCAGAGATTTTTCGTTATTTGGCCAAATAGTCCTGTTGTTGCTTGTTCAAATTGGGGGGTTGGGGATTATGACTTTTTCAGTTTTTTTGAGCATGATTTTAGGTAAGCGTATTTCACAAGCTGATACTTTAGAACTGCAAGAAAGTTACTCTACCTATAATTTTAAAGAAACAGCTTCTTCTATTGGGTTTATTTTTAAATTTACATTATTTTTTGAATGTTTAGGGGCCTTATTTCTAGGGCTTTTTACATTTCGGTCTATAGAATCTTTTCCTGATCGTGTATTTTATTCCGTATTTCATTCTGTTTCATCGTTTTGTAATGCTGGCTTTGCTTTGTATTCTGATTCTTTGATTGGGTTTCAAACGCATTTTCCAACTGTTTTTATTATTTCGACGCTTATTATTTTTGGGGGGTTGGGGTTTCCGGTTTTATTTAACTTAAATCAACGTTTACAACATAAAAACGAGCCACTAAGGATGGGAACTAAATTGGCTTTGTTGGTTACGGGGGTATTAATTATTGTGGGAACCTTGGGTATTTTGGCCTTAGAATATAATCGGTCTTTATCGGGATATATGCTGTTTGATAAAGTTTTAGTGTCGTATTTTCAGGCAGTATCGGCTCGAACGGCGGGCTTAAATAGTATTGATTTAAATTTATTTCATTCAACCTCTATTATGTTGTTAATGGGACTTATGATTATAGGCGCATCACCAGGTTCAACAGGAGGGGGGATTAAGACAACGGCATTTGGTGTAGTGGCAATTTCTTTTTGGAATATATTAAAAAATTCTTTTCGTTTTGATTTTGGTGGACGGACTATTGATCATTATTCTGCCTTTAAAGCATTTTCTGTCGTTATCACGGCAGTGATTGTGATTTTTTCGGGTGTATTTGTATTAATGTTAGTTGAAAGTTTGCCATTTAAGAAAATTCTTTTTGAAGCAATATCGGCTTTTGGTACGGTTGGATTTTCTTTAGGGATTACCGCTGATTTAAGTTCTTATGGCAAAGGCATTATCATTATCATGATGTTTATCGGAAGAATAGGGCCTCTCGGATTTTTATATTCGCTGTTTAAGCCTAAAGCCGCAGTGTCGTATGTGTTGCCAGTTGAAAAAGTAACTGTTGTTTAGTAAGTTTAGTACAAATGAGTAACTCTAAGAAAAGTATTGCTGTTTTGGGGATAGGGCATTTTGGTTATCAGCTTGCTGTTGCTTTGACTCAAAAGGGATTTAATGTATTAGCTATTGATCATGATGCTGCTGTGATTGACGAAATAAAAGAGTTGGTTACACAGGCAATAGTTCTTGATTCTTCTGATGAAAAAGCGATGAGATCTATTAATATAGATACGATTGATACTGCTGTTGTTGCGATTGGTTCAGAGGTCGAATCTAGTTTGATTACCACAGCTTTGTTACGTCGTATGGATGTTTCTGATATTCATGTGCGTTATATTAATTCTTTGCATGAAAGTATCTTGATGTCCATGGGTATTCAAAAAATATTTAGTATAGAGCGTGAAATGGGGCTTCAGTTTGCCAATACATTATCAGTTGAAAACGTGGGTCGATATATTTCAATATCAGACCATCATTCGTTGATGGAAGTTCAGGTTCCAAAGTCTTTAGTAGGAAGTGCATTAAAAGATTTGCATTTACGGTCACAATATAGAGTTAATATTGTGGGTATTAAGACGCGTGTTCCATCGATTAATGATAACGGAGAAGTTAGTTATATTATTGCTATGACAGACGTACCCGATCCGTCTTATCCTTTATCAAAAGACGATTATTTGGTTATTTCCGGAACGGATGTGCATTTAAAGCGTTTTGTAAAACTAGGAGAAATGGATGTTTAAGTTTTCGACACAATCAACTGTATTTGCGCTTAAAATACTGTCTTTTTTAATTTCAATTGTTGTATTGGTGTATTATATATCTCGCTTTATTACCTACGATATTCCGCTGTTAATTTTGCAAGAGTATGGCTTGTCTATAGATGTGTTGTCTCTTTTAAATAAATTACCTTTACAAGGATTTCTACTAACAGTCTTTTGTTTTCTTTTGTTAGTTGCCTGGTTTATAACCGATGTGGTTTTGTTTTTAAAATCGATTAATTTAGAAATTAAAGAGTCACTTAAAGACCGTAAGTTAGAGCGGAATTTCGAGCATTTATTTGTGTGCTTCAATTTTTTTAAAGTAAGCTGTCATTTAAAGACTGTGTTTCATTTGTATAAAATGTTAGATAATATGAAAACATCTCGGATTGTGTTAGAGGTTTCTACATTGCGTCAGTTGATGGCTCAAATAAAAAAAGGGGTTATTTTGATTCGCAAAGATCTTGTAGTGACGCATGTGAATCATATAGCCGAAGGCTTTTTAGGATTGATTTCTGGTGAAATTATTAATCAAAGTATTTCTCGTAAAATTGATAACGAGGATATGTTACATGCGATAGAAAATGGGTTTG
This sequence comes from Candidatus Marinamargulisbacteria bacterium, assembly GCA_044350955.1. Taxonomy (GTDB): domain Bacteria; phylum Margulisbacteria; class Marinamargulisbacteria; genus JBILGQ01. The sequence goes on from JBILGQ010000007.1 coordinate 10,760, forward strand.
AATTTGATAAAAAAATATTAGATATACATTTGGAAAAAGAAAATTTGACTATGTCGATGTTTCCGTTAAAAGATAAATTCGGAGAGGTTGTACGGGTGTTAATTGTGATGGATAAATGGCAAGAAAGACCTATAGAACCGATAAAAGTTGTATAAAAAAGTTTAATTAATTATAAATTCATAAATGCGAGCGGTACTTCAAAGAGTTTCTTCGGCCTCAGTTTCTGTTCATAACAAAGAAATTGCTTGTATTGGCGCCGGTTTACTTGTGTTATTAGCTGTGCATCAAAATGATGATGATACTGTTATTCCTTGGATGATTAATAAATTACTACAGTGTCGTATTTTTTCTGATGCTGATGGCAAAATGAATTTAAGCGTGTGTGATGTTCAAGGAGGGCTGTTATTGGTGTCGCAGTTTACTTTGTATGGCGATTGCAAAAAGGGTAATAGGCCTAATTTTATGCAGTCTGCGTCGCCTGATAAAGCGCGATTTATATACAACGAATTTTTATCTCAGTTAAAGCAAGCTTATGCTGATGTGCAGGCGGGTAAGTTTGCTGCTTCTATGCAAGTGGCGTTAGTGAATGATGGGCCTGTAACGGTTATTATAGATAGTTAAAATAGTTCTTTTTTGACTAAAATAGTATATGATTCCGAAATAAATTTTATTGAATTTAAACATAAATTAAGTTGTTTACCGGTATTTTCATTATCAGACATTGCTGTAATTGCTTCTAATTTTAACAGAAATCAGCTGACATTTTGGCTTAATAAAGGGTACATAAAAAAAATCAAAAATGGGGTTTATTATTTTTCTGACCTAAAGTTTGATGATGCATTTTTATATGAACTGGCAGCCAAAGCCTATGACCCGTCTTATATATCGTTAGAAACTGCGCTTTCGTATTATGGATTTATTCCTGAATCTGTATACCAAATTACCAGTGTCACGACACGAAAAACCCAAACAATTCATACACAGAGGGCTGTTTTTATGTATAGGCATGTAAAGCCGTCTTTATTTTTTGGTTATAGTGTTGTTAGGCGAGAACAAGGCTTTTATAAATTAGCTGATCCTGAGAAAGCCATTATAGATATGCTGTATTTGAATGCGAATCTTGCTACGCAAGAGGCATTAGAAGAAATGCGATTTAATAGAGATGAAATTAAAGAAAAAATAAATTGGGAACGTTGCGGGGAGTACTTGTTTATTTTAAATTCAAAAACGGTTTATAATCGCTTTAATATGTTTAAGGGTATGATTTTAAATGCTAAATATTCGTGATATTGAAAAAGAGTTTCCTGAAAATTTAAGAGCTTTTAAGAGGAATATGATTAGAGAGTATTTGTAGTATAAAATTCTTGCTCTAATTTTTTCTCAAAAAGAAGCTTCTTTATTGCAATTTATTGGAGGAACAGCTTTGCGTATTGGGTATAGCTTACCTCGTTTTTCAGAAGATTTAGATTTTGATACAAATGGGCTTAACTTTGAGGGCTTCAAAAATCTTTCTCGAAAGGTGCAGTCTGGTTTGGAGTCAGAGGGTTTGGCTTGTGAAATTTCCTTTTCTGGCAAGTCTGCTTTTCGTTGTAAAATTCGCTTGCCTAAGCTGTTATACCAACAAGGTCTGTCAATGTATGAAGATGAAAAAATATTGATTCAATAAGATACCCAAGATCAGTATTTTCAATTTTTACCTGATACAGTTTTTATAAATAAATTTGATGTTTTTTCTCCGATAGCAATTGCGCCTATTGATTTGTTATTGTCGAAAAAATTGTTCACAGCATTTAATAGAAAGCGCCCAAAAGGCAGAGATTTTTATGATATTTTATTTTTACTCGGAAAAACTAAGCCTAATTACCAATTTTTGAGTCAAAAAATTCAGATAGATAATGCGGGTGATTTAGTCGAATATTTAAATATCAATTGTGCTCAGATAGATTTTAAGGAGTTGTTACGTGATTTAAGGCCTTTTGTATTTATGCCAAAAGATGCTGAAAGGATTTTGTATTTTGTAGCCTATATTAATTCAAAAAAAGAATTGTTTTAAGTATATAAAAACAAAAAAGCCCACCTCGTTAAAGGTGGGCTTTTAAATTTAAGTTGCTTTACTTAATTCTTAGAATAAGAATTTACCGCTTACACCGTATGATGTAGAATCAGCACTGTCACCACTTGTAGTTGCAAGGTTTAATTCTACTAATGCTTTTTCAGTTACCCAGTAACCATATGAACCTGAAAACGATGTATCAGTATCAGAGTCTACGCTAGTAATACTTACAGCTAATTTTGCAACTTGTTTATCATTAACTTCTAATTGTACACCAGCTGTTGCGCCGATTGATAATTCAGAATCTCCAGATTCAGGTAAATTAATGCCAAGATCACCACTTACGAATGGTGTGTACATAGCATCTTGTGGGAAATAATATACAGCGTTTCCTTTAATTGCAAAATCAGTAGTGTTATCTCCTGATAAAATCGCAAGATTTGCCTTTACATCAAATTTATTTTGAATAGGTAAATTTGCTCCGAATTCAAATGAACTTGGATTATACCCATCAGTATCTACGCTAGAATACGCTGCGTTTGCATAACGTTTACCTAGTACTCCTGAGTCAGCTGCGAATGCTGTTGCAGACACTAATGTTAAAATTGACAATAACGCGATTGACTTTTTCATTTTTTCTCCTATACAACTTTTTTATTTTTTAGTTTTAAATTAAAACTGTGCTTATTCTAACTAAAAAATAGGCCTATTGCAATACTCCTCTAAGCTTAATTCTCAGACTGTTGCAACGGTCAAGTATTTAAGAGCAAATAATTAAAGGAAGTCGTTTAAATACAAAGTCGGCTTTTATTTGGCCTGATTTAATTTGATAGTCTAGTGTTGCGCATTCTTTATATAT
>JBILGQ010000126.1:0-4203 GCA_044350955.1 Candidatus Marinamargulisbacteria bacterium
TCAATACGTTCTAAAACATTGCTTGTTACTGATTGTTTTTGTTGTTTTCTAAAGGACTTTAAATTGAATTCATTTATAGGTAAGCTCATGATCTTATGCTAACGCTATTGTTTTTTGTAGTAAAGATTAATTTTGCTTATTTATAGCTTGGACTCTAATGAAGTATGACTACTCTTGGAATGCATTGATAATCACTGTACCAGGTAGAGTTATAGTTTAAGTTGCTTGCAATTGTTGTTAGTGATTGTTGTTGATGAACGCCTATTTCGTAGGCTTGAATAAGCGTTTTATGCTGTAGTTCTTTCAGGCATCGTTCGTAAAAAAACAAACCTGTTTCACCGCCATCTAAAGCTGTTTTTGGGTCGTAATTTTTTACTGAAGGGTCTAAGCTTTCAAGATCTTTGCTTGGGATATAGGGCGGATTTGAGATAAAAACAAAAGGAGATGAGAACGATCTCCAAAGGGCTTTTTCGTCGAAAAAATCGCTGTGAATTAAGTGTAAATTAGTTGCTTGTAGTACCTGTTTATTTTTTGTAGCTAAGTGATAGGCTTGCTCTGAAATATCCCAGGCATATACTGTGGCCTGGGGGAATTCTAAAGCTAATTCTATAGAGATAATACCAGATCCAAAGCCTAGTTCTACTATAGTTAGCTTGTCATTGGTCATAGAGTGAATAGTTTGAATACAGTGTTCCACTAATAATTCAGTTTCAGGTCTAGGAATGAGTACGTCTTTTTGTACCAAATATTTGTTATGTCTAAAGTCTGAAAAACCTATAATTAAGTCTAGTGGTTCGTTATTTAGTCGCCGTTGAATGCATTGTTCAAACATCTGTATTTGTTGGGTGTTTGTAACTAAAGAATTAAGTTCGATGAGTAAGTCGGCGCTGCTTAAATTAAAGCAATGTTTTATTAAATGCCTAGTTTCGAATTGTGCGGTATCGGGATGTAGAGGGCTTAATTTGTATTCAGCTTCTTTTATTAAGCTTGAAAATGTGGGGATCACGCAGACATTTTTTCCATTTGATCAGCTTGTATCAAGGCATCGATAATTTCTGTCAAGCGACCTTCTAAAACAGCATCTAAGTTGTGAATAGTAAGATTGATTCGATGATCGGTTACACGCCCTTGGGGGTAATTATAGGTTCTTATTTTTTGTGATCTGTCGCCAGAACCAACTTGTAATTTACGGTTTTCAGAATGGGCTTTATGTTGCTCTTCTAATTTTTTTTCATATAATCTTGACCGTAATAAACGCAGTGCTTTTTCTTTATTTTGTGTTTGAGAGCGTTCGTCTTGACAGGCGCACACAATACCTGAGGGTAAATGCGTAATACGAACAGCAGAATCGGTTTTGTTTACATGCTGTCCACCAGCACCAGAGGAACGGTAGGTATCTACTCGACAATCTTTGATATCGATTTCTACATCTACTTCATCGGCTTCAGGTAAAATAGCCACGGTTGCAGCTGATGTATGAATACGGCCTGAGGCTTCGGTTTCAGGCACACGTTGAACACGGTGAGTACCACTTTCATATTTTAGTTTTTCGAATACATTCGATCCGTTAATAGAAAAGGATACCTCTTTTATACCCCCTAATTCTGTACTGTTTTCATCGATGATTTCTACTTTCCATTTGTTAATTTCAGCATATTTTTTATACATTCTATACAGAACAGCTGCAAATAAAGCGGCTTCATTTCCACCGGTGCCAGATCGAATTTCTACGATAGCATTTTTTGAATCTTCAGGGTTTTTAGGGATTAAAAATAACTTTAATTGAAATTCAATTTTATTTTTTTCGTCATTAAGCGATTCAATTTCTTCGTGCACTAAATCGGCCATTTCGGGATCATTTAACAGTTCTTTGCTTTCTGCGATGTTCTCGATGGCTTTTTTATACCCTCTAAATAAATCTACGCCTTCTTTTAAATGAGCATGTTGTTTTATCAGTTCTTGATATTTTTTTTGATCTGAAATAATTTCAGGGTCACTCATACGACGTTCAATGTCGTTAAACTTGTTTTCTATACTCTGAAATTTTTCGAGCATTTAAATAGACAAAAATTAGCTAGATTTTAGATTGTATTTTTTTCTAAATTTCTCAATTCTTCCTTCAGAGTCAACAAATTTCGCTTCGCCTGTGAAAAATGGGTGGCATTGCGCACAAATGTCTAAGTGGAGTGTTTCGTATATAGAACCGGCAGCATATTCAGCTCCACAAGCACAAGTAACTGTAATTTTGCGGTATGGAATGTCTTTTTTATCTAAATCGATAAATCCTTCTCTTTTAGAGGCTTTAGCTCCTAAATTTAAAGCATTACTTTTATTGTTTTCTTTCTTTGCCATATTTTATCATCCTGTTACTTATTTAGGTTCCGAATTCTAGATGACTTGGCTTTCGCTGTCAATGCTAGGCGTTGTTTGTGTGCTGGTTCTGTCGCGAAATACCCAATCTGACCAATTTTAGTCCAGCTTATTCTATTACCATAGAACTGCGCTGTGCTAGAAATTGCCCACCTTGGGCATTTCGCGACGTCGCTGATTTTAATGCTTGGTCGTTTTGCGACAGTCTCGTAGTAAAGTAAGAGTATCTGAAGTAGTAAAGTAATTTGTATTATGTGAGACTTGTCATCACGAAGAATAGTTCAAACATTCAAATACAATTTTTAATTGAGAAATAGTTTTTTATAAAAAGGTATTTTATATATAATAGGAATCTTCAATTGTTATATGTAGATTATTCATTTCAATAATTTTTTTAATATTATCTTTAATATATTTTGGACAATGTGGAGAAAATCGAATTGATTCAATAAGAATTTCTAAGTCTATATCGATATAAATACCATCGGGATTTATAGAAGATTTCGAAAATGTCAAAGGATCAAACAATAAAACCCTAAATTCGTTTTCATTTTCATATAAATCTGGTCTACAAAAGACACGCGGTAAATCAGAACCTAGTTCTGATGTTATAATAGTGGGCATAGGCTTTTGTTTATCTTCATTTTCATGTTTGGAATAACTTATATAATTTATTTTTTCAAATTTAGATTCCCATCCCTGAGGAATTTTTAATGCTTGTTTTAATTTATTTAGTGTTGTTTTTACTCTTATTGCTCCTTCAGTATTGCCATACATTTTCCACATTGCCATATTTTCTTTATAGCCTTTATACCAGCAGCTAATTTTATATGTTTTGTCTATATCCGACTTAATTGTGTCATAATCAATTTTCGAGATTTCCTCTTTATCTTTAAAGGGGGTATTGTATTTTTGTCCCGAATAAAAATTATTGTAATTAAAGGGTGGAGCTGTATGTTTACTAGGTAGTGTAAAATTCATAAAATAATCAATTCTTGCTAATAATCCGCTACTATATGCCCTGTTGAGTTCTGGGGATTCGCCTTCCCATTTGCAAAAGGATCTTAAGTCATACAGAGAAGAAAAATAAAGCCTTTTAAATTGTATTAAGTCTAAAAATTTAGATAGATTAAAATATCGTGTAAGTATCTCTTCTTGCATTATCGCTTATATTATCATAAAAATATGCGGTTATAATAAGACCAATAGCGAATTTGGAATGAAGTGTGACTATTTATATTTAAGAACTGATATTTTTTAGATACCCTTATCGTTTACTAAATCTTTAATGTTATCCATGGTTTCTTTTAGCATGTCTTTTATCGTGTCTGCTAAATCGTTTGTTTGTCGAGGCGATGTTTGACTTGAAAAAATTTGACTATCATCGTTTATTCTCATAATTTATTCCTCTCTTTTCTTTCTTTTTTTCTCTTTTAATAATATTTAACGTCATTTTTTAAAACATCAATAATAATTTTTCTGACTAGTTGTATAAACTTTATAAATTGGTCGTTGTCTTGATCGATTTTATTTCTTCTTAACAGTGAGGAACTAAATATATATTCGAATTTATCAAATTTATTATCTTTTTCTAATGTTAAAAGAACGCTATTTTTTGATAGATGTATTTTATATTGTCCTGTTTTTAATTTGTGTTCAAATGTTACAGGGTTTTGACCAAATTCTTTTAAAAAGCGATATAAAACTTTTTTAAATTCTAAATGAGTATTGTCGTAAGTAACTGTAGTAGTTCTTGCATTTTTCAACGAATCTTCTGTGCTTCTTTTATTTAAATCATTGATTGAAAGTTTTTCCATAACGGCAGCTATTCCC
>JBILGQ010000127.1:0-4184 GCA_044350955.1 Candidatus Marinamargulisbacteria bacterium
GCAATGATTGAGGAGGATGATTTTTTTTGTTTTTCATGATTATTTTTTTACTCATTAATCAAATTCAAATCTTCTTTCATTATTGATAAAATTTCTTCAACATCAAAGGGTTTGTAAATTATGCCCAAAATATTTTGTGAATAAACAGATATAAATGTTTTTTTGTAATGACTTCCTACTGTTAATAAGATGGGGGCACTAGGGAAATGTTGGTCGATAAGTTTTAAGAATTCTTGTTTTTCTATTTCATTAATATCGTTGTCGAGTAATACTGCTTTTACATTTAACTGCTCAGGGAGAATATCTTTATCATATTTTATTAAAATGAGCTGATGTTCATTTAAAATAAATTTTAAAATATTTGTAATAGACTCATCTTGAAAATAAGTTAGAACATGATTATTTTTATTGTCGGTTTTCATGGTATGACATTAGTTTAAATCTAAATTTTGTTTTATTAAATGTTCAAATTACAAGACATTTTGATTGTAAAGTGAACTATTAGTTTTTCGCAAAAATACTGTTTGACTAACTTATGCTTGCCGGTGCTATAATGGGATGTCGAAATTCAAGATTGTTAATTTTGTAGGGATTTCGTCAAAAATATATCTTTAGGAATAACTATGACTCAAGAAGACAAGATTCAAGAACATACGACTCAAGATGACAAACAAATTCCTCATTATGTAGCGCCAAAATGGGCAAATAAAGTGCCAGCAATTGTAGCTTTAACTTTATTGAGTGCGGTTCTTTTTGTTATTTACGTGTTTTATTATTGGTTTTCACCAAAACATTTGGATGTTGGTTACCAACCAGTTCAGCCAATTCCTTATAGTCATCGCTTACATGCAGGGGAATTAGGTATAGATTGTAGATATTGCCATTTCAATGTAGAGAAGGCTGCTCATGCTAGTATTCCTTCCGCTGAACTTTGTTTGAATTGTCATAATACTATTAAAACCGATAGCCCTCATATTAAGAAAATTAAAGAGCACGTTGAAAATAATCAGCCTATACCTTGGGTGAAAGTTCATATGTTGCCAGATTATGCGTATTTTAATCATTCAAGACATGTAAATTCTGGCGTATCTTGCGTGCAATGTCATGGTCGTATCGATCAAATGGATGTTGTCAGGCAGGTTCAACCTTTGAGCATGGCATGGTGTATAGAGTGTCATAGAAATCCAGAAAAACATATTTGGCCAAAAGACAAGGTCACGCAATTGTGGTGGGATCCTGCTGAAAGCGCCGAGGAAATGGGGAAGCGTTTGGTTGAAGAGTATCATATTAATCCCAATGTGCAGTGCAGTACCTGTCACAGATAGAATAGGAGTTTTGAAGATATGAAAAAACAGTGGAGAAGTGTAGAAGATTTTAATAGTGAGCCTTCAGCAAAGACTTTTCTTCACAGGGAGTTTCAGGAAGGCGCTAGCTTTCTTGAGGAAGGGGTTAGTAGACGATCTTTTTTAAAGTTCATGGGTGGTACAGCCGCGCTTGCAGGATTGAGTGGATGTGTGACATCTATACGAAAACCGACTGTAAAAATTTATCCGTATGCTAGAAAATTAGAGCATATTGTTCCTGGTAATCCAACGTTTTATGCAAGTACTTTTGTTTTAAATGGCGATGTGGCGGGTGTTTTAGTTGAAACACATGAAGGGCGCCCTACAAAAATTGAAGGAAATCCTAATCATCCGACTAGCTTAGGATCTTCAACAGTTTTTCAACAAGCATCTGTTTTAGATTTATATGATCCTGATCGTTTGCAAACGCCACTTCATGAAGCAAAGCTAAGTTCGTTGTCAGCGTTTAAAGACTGGATGTTAATTAAGCGTAAAGAGTGGAGCGTAAATCAGGGTCAAGGCTTGTGTTTTTTGATCGAAGATACTGCTTCTCCGGTATTTAATAATCTTTTGTCTGCTGTGTATGCAAAATACCCTAAAGCAACCATTCGTCAATTTTCAGCTTTATCTAATCATAATTCTTTAGACGCTATACAAGAGTTAAGTGGTCAAAGACTAGCAAAAATGTATAATTTTGATAAAGCGACCATTATTGTAAATTTTGATGAAGATTTTTTAGGTGTTACAACTAATCAAATACTAAATACTAAGGGTTTTTCTTCTCGAAGAGATCCTGAACTTGGTAATTTAAATCGTTTGTATACGTTTGAAACACGGGTGAGTATTACTGGATCAAAGTCTGACCATCGATATCCGGTGAAGCAGTCAGAGATGTTTTCTATTGCCTCTGCTCTTTTATATCATGTTGCTAAGTTGCTTAAATATGATCTTTCAACTTTGGGTGTGCCTGTTAAATCAGAGATTGATTTGACTTATGTGGATACAAAAACGATTAAAGAAATTGCGAGTGATTTATATCATAACAGATCGCATTCTTTAGTGACGGTGGGCGATCATTTGAGCTCGGATGTTCATAAATTGGTATTAATTATGAACGATTTACTTTTAAATAATTTTTCTACGCTAACTTATCATCAATTATCTGATGTCTCTATGTCTCATAAAAAAAATAATTCAGTAGAATCTTTGACTTTATTGGTAGAAGATTTGAATGCGGGTAAAGTAGATACTTTAGTGATTCTTGCCGATAATCCTGTGTATGCAGCGCCTTATGATTTGAACTTTGAGAAAGCTATAGCAAAAGCTAAAGATAGAGTTCATTTAACAAGTATTCAAAATGAGACCTCTAGTGTATGTAATTGGGTTTTGCCTAAGTCGCATTATTTAGAATCTTGGGGAGATGCTCAAACTGTTGATGGTGTACAATCTTTGATACAACCTGTTATTAAAAAAATGTATGACAGTATTAATAGTATTGAAGTGTTAAATTTATCGTTTGATTCTTACGCGTCAGATTATTCTTTGACTAGACAATATTGGATGAAGTCGTTGTCTGAAGAAGCCTGGAAAAAAGCTTTGCATGATGGCGTTTTGTCTCGTTCTAGCAATCAGGCTTCTTTTAAAATAATTAATCAATCTTTATCATTCAAGTCGCTTGAAACGGCGCCAAAAGAAAGCGCTATTGAAGTGTTTTTCTTTCCGGATTATGGCGTATTTGATGGATCGTTAGCAAATAATTCTTGGTTGCAAGAACTTCCAGATCCTATTCATAAATTAACCTGGGATAATGCTGCATTTATGGCTCCAAAAACAGCTAAAAAATTGGGTTTAAAAACAGGAGATATTGTTTCTATTCAGGCATCTGGCGCTTCGATTGAAATTCCTGTATTTATTTCACCTGGTCATGCATTTGATTCTATTTCTATTCCTATCGGCTATGGTCGAAAAGTAGGTGGAAAAGTATCTGAAGGGGTTGGGGTGTCTGTTTATCCTATACGTTCTGTTAAAGAATATGATTATTTAAAATCTGTTACATTGCTTAAAACAAAAAAGTCGCATTCTTTTGCGAGTACACAAGATCATGGCCAAATGGAAGGAAGGCCTCATTTTAGATATGCAACTTTGAATGAATATGAACAAAATCCAAATTTTGCTAATGAAAAAGTAGAAGTTCCTTTTGATAAATCATTGTGGCCTGATCATAGTTATGATGAAGGCTATCAGTGGGGTATGGTTATTGATCTTAATAAATGTACCTCTTGTAATACCTGTATTACCAGTTGTCAGGCAGAGAATAATATTCCTGTTGCAGGAAAAGATCAGGTTCAAAACGGTAGAGAAATGCATTGGATACGTGTAGATAGATATTATGAGGGCGATATAGATAATCCAGATTTAATTTCACAGCCTGTTACGTGTTTACATTGCGAAAATGCCCCTTGTGAACAAGTATGCCCTGTTGCAGCTACCGTGCATGATAATGAAGGTTTAAACGTTATGGTGTATAACCGTTGTGTAGGAACGCGTTATTGTTCTGATAACTGCCCGGTAAAAGTAAGACGTTTTAATTTTTTTGATTATCATCAACGTTCGCCTCATGCTACGAAAAAAGATAAATTTCATTTATTTGATTATGTAAAAGAGCCGGATAAAAATTTACAAAAGCAATTTAATCCGGATGTTACAGTGAGAATGCGTGGTGTTATGGAAAAATGTACCTATTGCATTCAGCGTATTAAGGCTGGCTCGCAACATGCTAAAAATGAAAATAGAGTCTTACTTGAAGGAGAGGTTGTATCTGCTTGTCAACAAGCGTGTCCA
>JBILGQ010000128.1:0-4183 GCA_044350955.1 Candidatus Marinamargulisbacteria bacterium
GCGATAACAACCACTTTGGAGACCTGAATATTACGGCCAATATTTCGTCAGTTGGCGAATTATTGTTTCACTTTCTTTCTGGCATCGGGCTTCAATTTAACAAAGAGACAGCCAATTGCTTATATGCCGCTATTGCATTTGATACAGGTCGTTTTGCTTTTTCTAATGTAACAGCTAAAACCTTGCACGCTGCCGCCGTATTGGTAGATTATGGCGCTACGCCCTACCTATTATCGCAGGCTATGGATGAAAATAAATCGCTAGTAGATTTTGAACTGATTAAAATCGCTATCGACGGACTTAAGATAAACAAAGAAAAAAGATATGCCTATACTTGTACTCCTAAATCTGCCCCGAAAGGGTCTATCAAAGTCATCGATTTTATACGCCAGTTAGGTGAAGATTTAGAGTTATTTATTGTATTTCAAGAACTTAAATCTGAAAAAGTAAAGGTAAACTTACGCTCGAAGCATAGTTTTGATGTATCCACATTTTCACAAAAATTTGGAGGCGGGGGCCATAAACATGCGGCAGGAATTGTAATGGAAAACACGCTTGAAGAAAGTGTCGAAATAATATGCAAAGCACTTGAAGATTTATGCCAATAGAAGGATTTTTACTCATTAATAAGCCCGAAGGACTTAGCTCTTATGATGTTATTCGTTATTTAAAACCAATTGTAGGAAAAGAAAAAATGGGGCACTCGGGTACATTAGATCCTTTTGCTTCTGGTTTATTATTAGTGGCTATAGGATCACGTTACACCAAACAATTAGCCTCTCTACAAAACTTAGACAAACGTTATGAGTTTAGAGTGGTTTTTGGTATTGAAACCGATAGTCTTGATTGCGACGGAGTAATCACACAGGTAAGCCCAGCTTCGAACATTAGCGAAGACATGATTCAAACACAACTGCCACAGTTTATTGGCGAACAACAGCAAATGCCTCCTCAGTTTTCAGCTAAAAAGAAAAATGGAAAAAAAGCCTATGAACTTGCCAGAGCTGGTCAACATATTGAACTGGATCCGGTAAACATTCATATTCATGAGTTTACTCTTTTATCGTTTAAAACAGGCGATTATCCTATAGCCGAATTTGATGTTAGTTGTTCAAAAGGCACTTATATTCGTAGTTTAGCCACTGATCTAGCGGCAAGCTTTGGCACTGTGGCTTATACAAAAAGCTTAAAACGCACACAAATTGGCCCCTTTTTGTTAGAAAATTCTCATGAACTTAGCAGTATTCACCATAGTACGGTGCAATCTTTATGTCAGTATGAGCTTTTGTGTTCAAATTGATCGTCCGCGCATAAGCGACTCTTCCTTTACCTCTCTTGGTTTAGGTGTTTTTGATGGCTATCATATTGGCCATCAATCTATTGGAAACAAAGTAGAGGCCCTGCTCACTTTTAACCCTCATCCTGCGCTTGTTTTAAAGAAAAAAGAGCAAATTCCTTGTTTAAGCAGCTTAGACGAATTACGTGAACTTTTTGAAAACACTTACTGCTTAACCTTTACTGAAGAACTTTCTAAACTTAGTGCTGAAGATTTCTTAAATAAAGTTATTTTAGAGCAAACTCCTGCTAAAAAAATTGTAGTTGGCTACGATTTTAAATTTGGATTTAATCGTCAAGGAGATGCACAGCTACTTATAGCCTGGGGACAACGACATAACATCGACATCGAAATTGTGGATGAAGTTTTTTTAGATGGTAAAGCAGTACATAGTTCACTAATCAGACAAAACTTACAACAAGGAGAATTTAGTAAAGCTCAGCGTTTACTAGGACACCCCTATCTTATTCGTGGAACCGTCATTAAGGGAGAAGGCCGAGGTGGATCTTTAGGGTTTCCAACTGCCAATATGTTGGTTCCGAGCAATAAATGTTTACCCCAAAACGGTGTTTACAAAGGATTTGTACGAATAAATGATATTGAACAAAAAGCCATGATTTATATAGGTAGTAAACCTACTTTTAACGGGCTTTCTCAAAGCATAGAAGTGCATATTCTTGATTTTTCTAAAAATATTTACGATCAAACACTATCAGTTTATATGACAGGCTGGATACGTGATCAAAAAAAATTCGACACTAAACAGGCATTAGTTGAACAAATAACAGATGATATTCGACTGGCTTATGATTAAATACTGGATTTTAGCTTCTAGACCTCTTACCTTATCAGCTGGGCTTGCACCGGTGATTATTGGTTGTTTGTACACACTAAAAGAACAGTCGTTTAATGGTTTGTTAGCCTCACTTACCCTTGTTGCTGCTTTGTTCATTCAAATTGCTACAAACTTTGTAAACGACTATGCAGACTTTGAAAAGGGATCAGATAGAGATGATCGCAAAGGGCCAAAACGCATGGTTCAGGCTGGTTATATTTCAGTAAAATCCATGAAGCGAGGGGCATTTTTATTGTTTTTTTTAGCCTTTTTAATAGGGCTTCTGCTTGTGAATTACGCCGGCTTTATTATTTTACTCATCGGGCTTATTAGTATTTTACTTGGCTATATGTATACTGCTGGGCCTTACCCATTGGCCTATTTGGGTTTAGGTGATGTGGTTGTTTTGCTTTTCTTTGGACCTATTGCTACAGCTGGTACCGCTTTTGTTCAAACGGGAGTTTGGCACCCGGATTTAATGCTTATTGGATTAGGCGTTGGCTTTATTTCTAGCGCCTTATTAGCCGTTAATAATTTACGTGATCATAAAGAAGATACAACGAGCAACAAAAAAACCATCGTGGTACGCTTTGGTTTTAAATGGGGACAAATCGAATACGGAATGTCTTTGATTTTTTCTTGGATTTTTTTGTGTCAGACCAGCTCGTTATCGCCCCTATCAATAGCTGTGTTGGTAATTTATGCTCTTATCGTGTTGGTATTACTACAAAAAATAATAAGGATACACGATAATCAGTATGCCCAACTGTTAAAAAGTACGGCCATCTTGTTGACGCTATATCCGATACTGTATGGTATCTCGATTTTTTTCTAGACCTAGGTCTAATCAAACAAGCCAAGCTAAAACTACTTTACTAAGCTTGACACGTGGCTATCGCATCCTCTATGATACCCGTCTAGCAAAAAACTGATACTAAAATTGAGGACAATATGAAACGAACACTTCAACGAAATACAAGACGCAGACAAAAAAAACACGGATTCTTACATAGAATGAGTACCCCAGGTGGTAAGCGTGTTATTCAAAATCGTCGTCATAAGCTAAGAAAGCGTCTGTCAGCCTAAGAAGCTATTTTGACAAGCCAATTCCCTCAACGAGAGAGAATTAAAGCACAAAAGCACTTTGACTCTCTTTTTCAACAGGCTAAGAAAATACATGCTGACTATTTTGTTATTTGTTATTCTGATAAACAACTAGAAGATAGGGCTTTTGCCTTTATAGCTAGTAAAAAAGTAGGGGGAGCCGTTCAGCGAAATAAAGCTAAACGTAAGTTGAGAGAAATTTTTAGAAAGCATCAGCAGTCTATTAATAGAACAGTTGATATGATAGTAATTGCAAAAAAAGCCTGTGTAGAAGCAAAACTAGATCAGATAGAAACAGCTTTTATAATTGGCTTACAAGAACGTGATTTATGGTTAAATTAAATAGATAAAATTGAAAATAAAGGAATATTAATGACAGATTTTGCGCCAATAAAGTTTATGATAGAAAAATTTATGATCCCATTTCTAAGCTTTTCGTATGAGGTTATTACACCGAACTACGGTGTAGCCATTATTTTGCTTACTATACTGATTAAAATTTTATTTTACCCTATTATGAATAAGCAATATCAGTCGATGAAAAAAATGCAAGTATTAGCCCCTAAAATGAAAGAATTTCGTGAAAAATACAAAACAGAGCCTCAAAAAATGCACCAAGAAACATTAAAACTATATCGTGAACATGATATCAACCCCTTTCAAGGTTGCCTGCCTATGTTATTGCAAATTCCATTCTTCATCGCTATTTATGCCACAGCCATGAGCCCTCAGTTTTTAGCTCTGTTGGCAGCACCTGGAGCCAACCCTGGTTTATCTAGCTTTTGGTTAGCCGATTTATCGTTACCCGATATGACTTATATTTTACCAGTTACTCTGGCTATATTTACTTATTATTCACAAAAAATGATTATGACTGATCCGCAACAAAAAATTATTTTATATTTATC
>JBILGQ010000129.1:0-4175 GCA_044350955.1 Candidatus Marinamargulisbacteria bacterium
ACCGTGTAAAATAAAAGGCCCTTAGGCAAACAACCTAAAATAAAGCCTAAAGAAATTCCGAAAGCAAGCTGTTTAAGCGATTGTTGTGAGTGTAATGCGATTAACAATTTTCTGAATTCGTTTAGTAACCATAACATAACTAAATTATATTGAATATTTTAAATTTCTACTACTAAAACTTGCCCATAATCGTTCAAAATTCTCAGTGTCTTTAGTTTTATGATCATTACATATAATGCCCCACTCTCTTTAGACTTCCTTAGGGGGTATTATATCAATGGGCCTTATATTAGCTAAGACTCCGCTCAGCCAGATTCAATCTTTCTAAATAGATGTGCAAGAATTAATCAATTTTTTAATTGCTTCATCATATTGTAATATAAGTCTATAATTTGATTTGAAATATATTTTTTTTCACAGTAATGGGATATTATTGAATCAGTTTTACAATTAAGGAGATATCAATATGGATAAAAATCATCTCAATGGATTAATAAAGTTTTTAGAAGAAAGTGGCGATACTTTAGAAAATTTAGTTTTTGTTGCAGATCAAAAAGTGCCTGGAGAAGAAGCCCCACGTGTGATTTTGTTTGAAACCGGAAAAGTTGGTAATCAATTGATGATGATGAATGCGATTCATAAGATGCTCACCGAAAAATTAATTGATTTGTCTATTAATGTAATTCAAGATTATAAAGGAAATACCATCCAAAATGTGTGTTCTAGCATTAAGCGTGAGCTTAAACTAGTTCTTTTAGATGGAAAAACTTCTAGAGATGTTCCTCAAGATGCCCAACAAAATAAACTCTTAGCTCCATCTAGAAAGTAAGTAAGAGCTCTTGCTTTCTTTTTCACTTATATTAGCATCTCTTTTGTATTTTCTTTTCGCTATACTTCATTTTACCTCGGGCGACATTATCACTTTGCTGCTACAATTACATAAAAACTCTTTAAATATAATTAAAAACCACCGATAATAAATTTATTGATTTATGATTAAACTTCTCAAAAAGGATAATTTATGACTGAAAAAAAACAGGAAAAAAGACAGATTGAAACACATAAAGATGGGCGTAAAGTTTACGCAGATCAAATAAAAATTAAATTTAAAGCGCCTAAAAATTGGATTTCAGAAACAGGCATTATCATCAAACATAAGCCCTATGTAAAATACCATCGAACAGATATCGACAGTATTTTTGCTGCCAAAGGTGTGCAGGATAAATTCTTGCAGGAGCGTCAAATCGTTGCTCAGGTCTTTCCATTTAAAATTAATCAGCAGGTAATCGATTTGATTGATTGGGATAATTATCAAAATGATCCTTTATTTCAGTTAACTTTCCCTCAACCTGAGATGTTAGATATGTCAGAGATTAATAGTATTAAGAAAATGTATCAAGAAAATGCTTCACGTGAAGAAATTGCCGAAGCTATTTCGGTGATTCGTGATACAAAAAATCCTGCGCCTGCAGGGCAAGCGTATAATCGTCCTCTTTTAGAAGATGATAATGATGTGTATGAATGTGATGGATTACAGCATAAGTACGAGAAAACCTGTTTGCTGTTTCATAAAAATGCACAAACATGCCATGCTTACTGTACTTATTGTTTTAGGTTTAACCAATTTGTAGGAAAAGATAAATTTTTAGAACCCGATACGGTTCGCTTGAACAAATATTTGGCGAAACATAAAGAAATTTCTGATATTTTAATTACTGGTGGCGACCCAGGGACTATGAAAGCCGATGTGTTTAAACAAATTTTAGAGCCTCTTACCGAGGCCAGGTTTTCGCATATCACAAACATTAGAATTGGAACTAAAGCGTTGACTTATCATCCTTATCGATTTTTAACTGATCCTGATGCCGATGAGTTAATAGACTGTTTTGCTGATTTTATTAGGGCTGGAAAGCATATTTCTATTATGGCGCATTTTAGTCATTATAATGAATTATCAAATGCAACTATAGAAGCTGTAAGACGTTTGAGAAGTATTGGTTGTAATATTAGAACACAGGCCCCTATTATGAAGCATATTAATGATAGCGCTGAAGTGTGGGCCACAATGTGGAAAAAACAAATTCAGTACGGCATGATTCCTTATTATATGTTTTTGGCACGCGATACGGGCCCTCAAAAGTACTTTGAGATTCCTTTGGCACAAGCTTTAAAAATATTTAAAGAAGCTCGAAATATGATGAGTGGATTAGGTCATACAGCACGTGGACCTTCTATGTCTACAACGCCCGGAAAAATATTAGTTGTTGGAGAAGAGACAATAGCTGGTGAGCGTGTATTTATATTAAAATTTACTCAAGCACGTATAACTCAGTGGTGTGATAGAGTATTTTTTGCTAAATACGATGAGAAAGCGACATGGTTAGATAATTTGCAACCGGCTTTTGGTGAGAAAAAATTCTTTTTTGAAGATGAATATACAGAGTTAATGATGCAAAAAAAGTCTCAATTAAAACTAGGAGCGAAATAGAATGTCGGTTACTATATCCTTAAGTACAATAGATGAAAATGTGAAAGATTTGTCGTTGATTACAGATAAAGCTAAAGACTTCGTAAATAATTCACATTGGGATCAATCAATTAAAGACTTATTTTTTGCCATGATTACTCAAAAGCCAAATTTAAGAGCGCGATTAAACGATTATTTTGAAGATAATAAACAAGTCGATGAAGTAGTTCCTTTACTTATTTTTCTTGAAGAGCAACACGAGTTTATCATTATTTTTTCTGACATCAATATGGTTCCGCCTGAGCCAGGTGAAGCTGGGTCTATACTGTCCTATATCAGAGCCTATGGGTATGAAGAAAATATTTTATGCTCTGATTGTTATGGCCAATTATCGTGCTCGTCTTGCCAAATTGAAGTATTAGGCGGAAATCCGGTTAATCCAAAACCTAGAGATGAAGAATACGATATGTTAGATATAGACGATGAAAAGCCACCTACAAAATATTCTCGCTTAAGCTGCCAAGCAGTAGTTGGTGACGACCCTTTAATTTTAACAATTAGGAAAAAAATCATTTCATAATATTCGTATTATACTATAGGTTAATTTTTTATTTATTTTTTAAAAATATATTAAATAATAAAAATCACATTTGATTTTCTATATATTTGATATAAACTATAGGCACTTCAGAAAAAAGTGTTTTAAAATTTATTTATTAATATTATTTTTATTTTTCTGTAATTTTTTTACGATAAAAATGGTACTAAAATAAAGGAGTTATAAATGGTAAGTGTGTTAGCAAGAGCAGCAGGGGTAGCAAGGGTAGCAGGAGCAGCTTGGAGACAGGTTAATAGCGGAATAAACAAAAAGCAAGCTCCTGTTAGAAGATATATTAATCAATTTTTAGGAAATTTAGCTATGCTTCCTTTAAATCCTCAAAACAGGCAATTAGGGAATCTTGGAGTGCTTCCTTTAAATCCTCTAAACCTTCAAAGTAGGCAATATAGCAAAAATTCTGAAACAATAAATTTTGATTTGATTCAGCGGTTTTTTGGTGAATTCAACAGTTTATGGAGATCTATAGAAGTAAATAGACAAATTCATAGTATTCTTGATCCCAATAGAGATGTAGAGCTGAATGAATTTAATAATAAAAAAGATAAACTTTTAAAACTAGTAACTATTACTAAACAATTTTTTGAAAAAAATACGCATCTTAAACTTAATGAAACTCAAAAAAATACCTATCTATTAAAGGTATTAGATTTTCAGTTTATGGTAATTCCAAAAATAGTTAAGGAATTGGGTTTTAGGAATGTTTCATTATTTGAAGATAAAAGCTTCATAGATTTTTATTTAAAGTTATGGACTTTGGAACTTCCTATAGAGCTTACTAATATGATGAATATTTATGAAAGCTGTATGGATAAAATTCATACAGATATGTTGGATAAAAAAAATCCTCTGTCACTTGGTTTTTTATTGCGAAATGAAGGTCTTATGAAATGGATGGCTGTACATTTAGAAAATGTAACATCATTAGAGTTACAGTATTTACGTGAGAGTCATTCTAATGATCCCGAAATCGTTCGTGTCATAGATTCAAACATTAAGTTTGGTGCTACTTTGTGTGTTGCAACTGTATGCGCGTCACTAGGCCCGGAAGACACTACAGATCGTTTGAATGATTCAGTAAGTGCTAAAACA
>JBILGQ010000130.1:0-4147 GCA_044350955.1 Candidatus Marinamargulisbacteria bacterium
TTTATTCGTTAAATTTATGGGCTTATTTAAACAATAATCATAAATCGCATCTGTACTATGCCTATCTTCTTCAGTACCTGTTAAAAATACGTAAAGTTTCTCTGATTCTAACAGTGACTCTATCAGCCTTGCATAAGCCTCTGCTTTAAATCCTCTGTTACCATTTCCGTAATTAGGATGAACAATAACCCAGCGTTTATCGCTAAATTGCCTATATTTTTCACGGTAAGATTCACTTAATTCCCCTGACAATTGAATCCCAAAACTTTGAACAGCTACATCAGAGCTAAAAGGACTTAATAAACGCAATTGTTGTTCAACTTCGTGTTTTGTTATATCCCGCCATTCAATAGGCACTTTATGAGTTAATAAGGGATTTAACAGTACTTTTCTTGAATCCCCTACCCGAATAGGAACTCTTGCAATAAAAGCAGCCCACACATAAAACTCATCCATCACCGGAAAAAAAACCATATCTGCTTTTATTGTTTTAAAAAAAGAAACAGCTGCTATAAAATTCCGTTTGCGTGATCGAGTCTCATTTTTTTTAAAGTCTAACTGAATATGATCTACCGACCGATGCTGCTCTAATAGAGGAATAACGGAAGCCTGCGCAACAACAGTAAGAGCACTATTCGGAAAAAGAGATTTAATTTTATGCAAAAGCGGACAGCTTAACACCACATCCCCTAATACGTCCGACCGAATGACCACAATCTGTTTCTTCATCTAAGACTTCCTTAATGCAGTGATATATACTCTAATCCACTCATCATTAGACAAACAAAATGAATAGGGTAAGCGTATCCATTTTAACTTCCTAAAAAGCTTGTGCCAACTAAATAAAGAACTATTTATCCAACGAAGCCAAATTGGGGTAATTCCATGTACAATAGAAATTTGTTCTACCCGTATCAGTCTAAAAAATTCTATTATTACCCCCAAACTCCATTTTTGAACTATAAAGACCTTAAACCCACTGTGAGTATCAAGAAAATCTTGGGCCAACTTTTCAACGGCCTGATTTTTGTTTATCACTAGTAGCACAGGGTTATCTTCTATGACTTGTTTTAAATAGTCATGACTCTGATCCGATTTTTGTTTCATCAAACAACGATAAAGCAATTGATTGAACTGCTCATATAAGCTCGCCTCACGATCAATCTTGCTTAACTGATGCATAGATATAATGCCAGAATAATCAAAAAAACTATTCTCATAAGCATGTTTAAAATTCGTGCTTGTCACTATATGTAGCATTGTTTTTTGTTGTAAAGTTGCTAAAGTCGTTACCCAAGAACTATTTCCCACATAAAAATCAGCCAGTGTTACCAAAGATGCGATATCTTTAGTGCTAATATCATATTTAATATGAAATCCATCTTTAATAATCATATCATCTAATAGGGCATGCTCGCTCTGATTAATCAAAATAATAGTATAATCCTGGCTTTTTTTTATACGATCAATAAATTCCTTAAGATAAAAAATACAGTCTAATTGATCTAATTCTTTTTTAATGACAATACATATTATTTTTTTATCCGTATTACAGCGTTTTTGAATTAACTCTCTTAATTCCAGATTCGGCCTTAAAAATTCCCAAGCTCTAAAGTCTGTAATAAATTGTTCTCGAGGAACAGCCAAACAACTCTGCATAAGACTACTAATCAAAGTAAAGCCATCGCCTTTCAGAACTGATGTATAGCTATATTTTTTTTGCGGCTCAGTGATAATAGCTACACGCTTAGGAATGCCGCATTTTTTGGCTAATTCAGAATAATTTTGAGATCCAGACAAAGACATAAATAAATCAAAACTCTCAAAATTAGGCAATAATTCTGTGTGTGAATACACAGCCTGAATACGATGATCCGACTCAAAAAGGGCTTTTAATTCGTCTGTCACTATAAGCGTTACTTCATACAAATTCTGACAATTTTTCAAGACTGAAAATACAAACATACTATGCCGATTATTTGCAGTCGATTCAATTAAAAGTTTCATAAATAATTAGGGTTCTAAAAATTCATAAAACGTATCTACATATTGAAAGCCTAATTGTTCGTATAATTTTATGGCATAACTATTGGTTTTAGTAGCGGCTAAGCCCATAATCTCGTAATCCATCTCTATAAGTAAATTTAATATTTTTTTAGATAACGCTT
The DNA here is from genome assembly GCA_044350955.1 of Candidatus Marinamargulisbacteria bacterium. Classification (GTDB taxonomy): domain Bacteria; phylum Margulisbacteria; class Marinamargulisbacteria; genus JBILGQ01. Next base: position 2,169 of record JBILGQ010000130.1, read on the forward strand.
TTCCAAAGCCCTGACCGTGATAAGCTGGATCAATGCAAATATCAAAAATCCAAGGAACCCGTTTAAATCCCCAACTTTCTACTTCCACTAAATAACAATATCCTACAGGTTTATCCTGATAAAAAAGCACTATAGATGCCTCTTCAATAATTTTTCCGTATAAGCCTTCCCACACCACTTTTTCTAGTTCTATGCGCTTTTGAACATCTTTCATTTCGTCGTAATGATCATAGTCCCGCGACACTAAATGGGCTTTCGCACTTAATGCCCCCGACCACTCTAAATTATCTTTTGTCATACTATAAAATTCGACTGGCATATCCTCTTCTTCAAAGGTATCGCATTCATTGAGCCATAAACACATACGTTGTCTAATATTCGGAATCAACCCCTGTTTGTAACAAGCATCTTTATAATAACTATGATCATGCACCTGAACAATTTCCATGATTCTTTTCTTAAAAAAGCCTTCCTGTTTAAGTAAAAAAACAGCTGGCTCGATATGCTCTTTTTCAGGAATATGAAAAGTAATATTGCCGTAACTGTCGGTACTAAGCTCTACCCATACCAGGCCTACAGCCTCCCCATTATAATCAAGTAAAAACGGATACACTTTAAACTTCATTTCACGAAAAACCTTGTCTTTCATGGCCTCTTGAATGCTATCTTCGCCCCCCCTTTCAAACCATACGCGATCGATGTCATCAAAAAAACTTTGAATCTCGACAGAATGCTTATCGATTTTTTTTAAAGTATAATTTTTGATCACTATTAGGCTACCTTCTTAATGTCTTCAGTTCGTTAGTAAAATTATATGCTTCCATATTCGACCGTAATAATTGCTTAAAATTCATAATATCTTGTTGATTCGTCACAGATTGAGATAACAATTTGCTTTGTTTATTTAATAAATCCAATACCATATTTAATGGCAACCGATCTTCTGGTTTGATCGCTACCATTTCAGACAACATAACATCGTAATTAGTTAACTCTCCAGTCCCAATATTTTTAGTTAACCACCTTTGTATCAATGTTTCATAAACACCATCGTCATCCATTACACGTCGATAATCTGAAGCTGTTACCATATCCAATTCGCCTGGTTCAGACTGTATTAAATTCCCCCTGTTTCTTAAACTAATAAGTGTGTTTCCTAAGCCGAATACATCACTTTTATCAGTCAAAGGTGACAAATGTCTCAATTGTTCGGGCGATGCATAACCAGGTGAAAAGGCTTCTGACCGAGATACCCCTTTTTCAAAGCCAGAAAATTCGCCTAAATCAATTACTTTTGCTACAATAGCTCCGTCGTCGGCTCTATACGCCGTTACATTTTTCAATTTAATATCATTATGGGTTCCTTTCAACACAGTATGCAACTCATTTACCCCCTCTGTAACTTGCTTTGCAATGCTTAATTGATCCTCAAAAGATAATGACTCTGCTTGCATAAAATCAGATAAATTGCCCCCCTCATTTTGCATAACAATCGTATATTTACCATTGTCTGATTTTGTTAAACCTTTAAAACCCATAATTCCTGAACAAGATCCCTCTAATTTTTTTAATTCAACTTCAGCCAAAATAGACACTTCTTTTCTATAATTTGCACCTATAACATCTTCTTTATACTCAACTCCATATTCAGGCATTACCGGATTTAATACTTTAGCTAAAAGCGTCTTTTCATCAAACTCAAAACAAGTATCGAGACTTTGTTCAGAAACAAAGCTAGCGCTCATGCTAGTTCCTTCATAATTAATAGTAAGAGTGGACTCCTCTTTATTAATAAAGATATCAACAACCTCGTTATTAGAGGTCAAAATAAATTTACAACCCTCGTCCATACTTTGATAATTTGAAAGTCGCCCAGAAAAATCTCCCATATTATTATCCAATGCCTGGCCAACATGAAACGTTACCATACAATTATTCGGATTAATTACTTTCTTAGTAAGTGGGCTTAAATCTCTAAA